>DMKB01000029.1:0-12365 GCA_003454665.1 Nitrospiraceae bacterium
CTTATTCAGGAAGGCAATATCGGGCTCATGAAGTCGGCGGACCGGTACGAGTCCGGCAAGGGGACGAAATTCAGCACCTACTCAACATGGTGGATCAGGCAGCGGATTACCCGGGCCATTCTCGACCAGGCCCGCACCATCAGGCTGCCGGTGCACCTCATCGAAGAGAGCACACGCATCAGCCGGATTTTTACCCGATTCATGCGCGAGAAGGGGCGGGAGCCGAAGCCGGAAGAGATCTCGAAAATTATGGGTCTTTCCGTGATTCGGGTCAACGAGATACTCCGGGCAATTCAGGAGCCCGTTTCCCTGGAGACGCCGATTCTTTCCGAGGAGAAAGAGCTGAAGGACGTGATCATCGACGAGAAAGCCGTTTCTCCCTTTAAACTGCTCGAAAACAACGAAACCTCAAACCGTATCGAGCAGGTACTTTCCACCCTGACCGAGCGGGAAGAGAAGATCATCAGGATGCGGTTCGGCATCGGCGTGGGCACGGAGCACACGCTCGAAGAAGTGGGAAAACACTTTAACCTTACGCGGGAGCGGATCCGGCAGATAGAGATCAAAGCGCTCAAGAAACTGCGCCATCCCGCCCGGAGCAGACAGTTGAAGGAATACGTTTAGCTCTTTGCCAGACAGAAAAAAAAACCGATTGAGGCAGGCTTTCGAGCCTGCCTTTTTTTTGGGAGGCCATCGACACCAAACGGTCAATTGCTTGTGTCAGGAATGAATTCGATGTCCGCAATGATCCGGGAAGCTTCGACGAGGTGGGGTGCGTCGTGTTCGGGATTGCTGATGTAAGCGGCCATGAACGCCCGCGTCTTGTCTACGACCATCCAGATACGCCAGTGTGTTGATTCTTCCTTCCCCGCGTGGGTGTAATCCACCGTAGCCATGCCCGTATTTCCCTTGTTCTCGACGACGACGGCTTCTCGGGGGAAGGGGATGTCCCGGTCTTCAAGTATGTCCTCGAGCAGGATCTTTGCCGCCTCTTCGGGGGAGGTGTTGTTTTCCCCGCCGAGGTCTTTTTCGTCTCTCACGATGAACGTGAGTTGGACCATGCCGGGCCAGTTTTCTTTTTCGAGGAGAATGTAACCCATTTCCTCCCGCTCGGTCCAGCCATCGGGAAGGAACAGATTTATCCAGCGCTCATACGTAATTTTCGTGCCCATAATTCGTGGGCATTCTATCGGATGGGCGGCATGCAGTCAAATGAGTTTAGTAAATAGGGTGAAAAGAACTGTTTATATGTGATGCAACTTTTTGATTATGCTCACGATGAGGTCTGCATTCTGTTCAGGGCCGGATCGACCATCGACAATTATGTCCGGGCTGATTGGCGGTTCATAGGCTGCCTGCATGCCCGGTACCGTGGCGGACCCGCCGGACGCGCCCCGGGCGTAGATACCCTTGGGGTCGCGCTGCATGCAGATGTCGATGGGACACTGGACGTACACTTCTCTGAAGTCCTGAACAAGGTCGCGGGCCTGGTCCCGGTATGACCGTTTGTTCGCCGTGGCGTCGAAGATCACGTTGATTCCCTGGCGGGCGAGCAGTGCGCCGACCTGCACCATCTCGCGGTAGAACCGGTCCCGCTCTTCCTGACTATAGGTCGGCTCCGGCGTCAGGATGTTCCGCATTTCGTCCGATTCCAGCACCACAGCGGAGATCCCGAGAGCATCGAGTTTCATCACCAGCGCAGCGGTAATCGAGCTCTTGCCCGAGGCAGGGAGGCCGGTTATCCAGAGGGCAAACCCTCGTGCTCTGCTCATTCCAGGTACCGGTTGACGGCCGTAACATCAAACCGGTCGTCTTTCAGCACGTTCCGGATAAAATTGAATATCGATTTCCGCGTTGCTGTCGTGAGATTCGGGTACCATGCCGGGCTTGCAATGACGAGCCCGCGCCAGGCGAAGAACGGGGCGATGACCTCCAGCATCTCCCCGTCGCCGGTCCGGGCAAGGTAGTTTTCCCAGAAGAGGGCGAACATCTTCTTGAAATCGCCTTCGAAGGTACCGGAGCGCTGGAGAGAAAAGAACAGATAGTTGATGGACATGCAGGAGGTGTCGTCGGCGGGCTCGCCCCATTCGCCGCGCGAGCGGTCGAGGACCGAGAAATCCCGGGAACCGCGAAACAGAATATTCCAGGGATGGAAATCGCCGTGCACCCGGCAGAGCCGGTGCGCCTTGTTCTTGATGCGCCAGCGCCATTCGTTGCAGAGGACCTCGATATTCTTGAGGAGCGCCTGGTCTATGAATTCATGGGTCTCGGGATAGTTATCGACCAGACCCATGATGCATTCGCCGTGGCTTACGAGGTCGCGGACGCGTCGTGTGTAGAGGGAGGGGGAAGAGCTTTTTTCAGTGTGTATCTCCGCCAGGTAGTCCGAGAGGGCGAGAACGTTATCGAAATCCCCGCTGGTGGCCGCCCCGGTGTCCCTGATCCGCTCAAGGTCCTTGAAGTACCCGACACCCTCCACGAACTCTGTGAGAAGAAAAAACTCTTCTGCCCTTCCTGTAGAAATGAGACTGCCGGAGTCCAGGAAGGCGCCGCTGTCCAATGACGGCACATGGCGGGGGAGTTTGTTGAATGCCCTGTGTTCCCACAGGATGGCCTGTGCGCGGTCGGAAAAGTGGTCGTGACCGTACGAAGAGGGCGACATGGTTTCGAGGACCGCTTTTTTCCTGTCGCCCGACACTTCGTATTCTATGAAGAGCGGCGTGCCGTAGCCGAACCCCTTGAGGTCGTCGCCGGCCTCCTGTATGCCCTCGTCATTCACGGAGAGCACACGCACAGGCTTTTGGTATAGGGATTCGAGGTATTCCGTTACCGCCTGGTTTGTTATGTTCGGCATGGAACCTCTCAAAAAAAACAGGGTCCAGGGTCAAGCGACTCGTTTAAGCGCCTGATCCTACCTTTATTGGCCGTGATGCCTGTTCTTCGGCACGTTCTTCGGGAGCGAAAATTTTCGGGCCGTATCGAATGCTCCGCGCTTTGCCGGGGAGTTCCTTGCTGTATTTCAGCATCAGCCTGCCGACGGTATGTTTCTCCACATCAGAAGGCTTCGCCGTCATAATGGCCACGGGGCCGGGAAAGTCATGGGGCAGGAACAGGTGAAAACCAGGCCCTTCCAACGAAATGATGGTGTTGTTCTCCCTGTTATCGCGGCCGAGGACGACCTTTTCACCTGATTCCAGCCTGAAATGCCGCCCGAGGGTGAGCAGCCGGATGTCCGCGGGCGTGACTGAAGGATTGTGGGTGAAGAGATCGCGAAGCCGTTCCGCAAAGTGTTCTTCGGTGAGCAGGCAGCCGCCTGCAGGCGCCGAAAAACCGGTTATGCCGTACTGCCCGGCGAGGTGCAGCTGGACGTTTCTCGAACGGCCGCTGATGTCGAGGAGCTTTTCCCCGTCGACGATCCCTTCTTCTTCCGCTTTTGTGGGCGGGAGGTGTTTGGCCGAGAGCGGCCGGAGAACCATGCCTTTGAGTCCGGCATCACGCTCGATCAGGTGCAGGGTGTCGCGACGCTGAGACATGGGCCGCTGGCCGAGGACCTCGCCGGTGACAATGAACGGTGCTTCGAGTTCGTTCATTATCTCCTTTGCTTTGGTGAGCATGAATATCTTGCAGTCAATGCAGGGATTTATATGCCTGCCGTATCCGTGCTTCGGATTGCGGATCACATCGATATATTCCTGTCCCATGTCAAGAACGCGAAGTTCGATGCCGATGGATTTTGCCACCCGCGCCGCAGGGGTCGCTTCCTCGTTTCCGAAACTCTTCGAGAACGCGGAAGAGAAGTAGAGCCCCGTGATCGTGAAGCCCTGTTCCATGACCACCCGGGCTGCCAGCACGCTGTCCAGCCCGCCTGATATGAGGGCAACTGCTTTTTTACTCAAAGCAACATCTCCTTAAATCGCATTTTGCCACAGAGAGCACAGAGAAAATCATCATAGCTCGCGGTTTCGTCTGTCAGACAGGGTGCTTGTTCAAGTTTACATTTTTTCCCGGATTGTAATTTAGTTGAAATCTGTATTTTGGAATCTGGATTTTGTTTCTCTCTATACTATAAGCTCTCTTTCGTAGTTTGGCAAGAGAGAAGCAGCACGGGCGCCGCTGACAATGCAGAAGACCATCGAGCGGAAGGGGTGCGCAGTTGCACAGGAACCAAAAAGTAAGAGAAGGCGCTGCTCGATCGGAAAAAGTTTCGAGCTGTCCAGTAAGACAATTCCCATTGTTTTCTTATTCTGGAACGATTTTTATGAATATCCCCGGTTTCCCGGGATTTTTCCGCGTCGCGAGCCATTTTTATACAAACTAATAAAGTTGGATCAAACTATATTATGCTGCATCTTGACATGATTTTTTCATGGGCCTGTGGTATCATTGTTTTTGACAGTATTGCGTTCTGCGGTAAATTAAGGTACGATCAATCGGAGCGGGGGTGTATATGATGAGATCACTGAAAAGATGGCTTGGCGTATTCGTACTGGCAATGTTCCTGGCGGGCTGCAGCAGCGGGGGAGGAGCGCCTCTGCCGCCTGAAGCCCCGGCAGCGCCTTCGCTGACCGCCCACGACGGATACATTGCGGTAAGCTGGACCGCAGTGAGTGGTGCAAGTTCTTATAACATTTACTGGTCGACGACCACCGGTGTGACCAAGGCAACGGGGAGCAAGATCAGCAATGTGACGGCCCCGCCCCTGGATCACGGCGGGCTGGTGAACGGCACGCCCTATTTCTATGTTGTTACAGCTGCGAATGCCGGAGGAGAGAGCGCCGAATCTCCCGAAGCGTCACAAACACCTGCTGACGCCGGCGCTGGTGCTGACCCTCTTTATACGAGCCAGTGGCACTTGAACAACGGCACGACTCCCATAGAGGACGTGAACGTTGTGCCGGCATGGAGCGTTTGCGGCGCGGGAAATACCTGCCGGGGAGAGGGGATACGCATTGCCGTCGTGGACAACGGCCTGGAGATCGGCCATGAAGACCTGGCAGCCAATGTTGCCGCCGGTCTGAGTTATAATTATGTGACCGGAAGCAGCGATCCCACGGGAGGCGCGCACGGCACCAGCGTGGCCGGCGTGGCGGCGGCCCGGGACCTGAACGGACTGGGTGTGCGCGGCGTGGCTCCGCGGGCCAACCTGGTGGGATACAATCTGCTCCAGTCCCCCACGGTGAGCAACAAGGCCGACGCCATGACGCGCAATGCCGTTGACGTGCATATCTCGAGCAACAGCTGGGGCCCCCCTGATGGATACGGTACGCTTGACGCCTCGTCACTTGCCTGGAAGACGGCCATAAATACGGGGCTCACAACAGGCCGGGGCGGCCTCGGTTCCATTTACACGTGGGCTGGGGGGAATGGAGACTCAGGAGTGTGTCCCGCTGTCGGGTGTTACGACAATTCCAACTATGATGGTTATGCCAATAACCGCGGCGTGATGGCAATCTGTGCCGTGGGAGACAACGGCTTTAAGGCCTCCTATTCCGAACGGGGCGCGAACCTGTGGGTCTGCGCCCATTCGTCAGGCGGGGCTTCGGGGATTACCACTACTGACCGGACCGATACTGACGGGTATAATACCAATACCACGGCCGCGGGTGGAGACTATTACTCAAATTTCGGCGGCACTTCCTCTGCCACGCCGCTGGCTTCAGGGGTGGTCGCCCTGATGCTGCAGGCCAAGCCCAGCCTCGGCTGGAGAGACGTGCGGCTGATCCTGGCCCAGACCGCGCGCCAGAACGACGCAGGAAACGCAGAATGGACGGTGAACGCCGCGGGATACAACATCAACCACAACTACGGTTTCGGAACGATCGATGCAGATGCCGCGGTCACCCTGGCCAAGACGTGGACAAACGTAGGGGCTGAAGTCACCTATACGACGGCTCTGTCAGCGCCAAATCAACCTATCCCCGATAATAATGCAACGGGAGTCAGCGACACCATCACGGTGAGCGGCAGCGGCATCAGCACCATCGAATTCGTCGAGGTTACCTTCACCGCGGCAAATCATACTTACTCCGGTGATCTCGAAATAACCCTCACCGGCCCTTCAGGAACGGACAGCATCATAGCTGAAACCCATGTTTGCCCTACCGGCTGTTCCACGTACAGTGGCTGGGTCTTCGGCAGTGCCCGGCATCTGAGCGAGGCTGTCAACGGCGACTGGATATTGACGGTGAAGGATGGGGCACCACCTGATACCGGCACCTTCCAGTCCTGGAGCCTGAAATTCTATGGACGGTAACGTCCACCTGCGACTCGTGAAATTCCGGGCATGGCCAGGGCCGTGGCCGGCAGTGCACCAGCCAATAATAAGGAGTGAAACCATGAAGATATCCCGCGTACATATTGGATCAATATACGTTGTTCTGTTGATGATCTGCTTCTCGCCGGGCCTGGTGAAGGCAATGGGTTTCGGCAAAGGAGCCGGCACATCCGCTCCGTTGGAGCAATCCTATGTCTGGTACGACGGCGACCGCGAGCACACGGTCTGGCTGGATCCCACCGTTGTGGCCGAGTTCAATCCGGGACCGGCTGACGAGAGCCCGCTCACGAAGTCTTTTGCCGGGGCCCGGGTGCTCCCCGGCAAGCAAGCTGCTGTCCGTTTCTGGCAGGTGGACAGTGTTCCGGCGGTCACGGCAGTGCGCTCTCTCAAGGAACGCTATCCCGGCGGTAAATTTTCTCCGGTAATGCATGACGGCCCGTCAGCGGGAAGCCGCAAGCGCGCCCTCCCCGGCAACGTGATCGTGTACCTGAACCCGGCCTGGGACGGCGCTGCTGTTCAGCGCTGGGCAGATTCGCAGGGCCTGCAGATCGTGAAACAGCTTCAGATCGGCCCGAATATTTACGTTATCAGGACCGGCGCTGGCCTCGAGGCCCTCGAACGGGCCAATGCCCTGTACAAATCTGGCGAAGTCGTCGCGGCATTTCCCGACTGGTGGCAGGAGGTCTCCACGCGGTAGCTTTTGGTAGTTCTGTCTGCCGGACGCTGCAGGCATATCGGGGCCGTCCTGAACTGCCATATCTCTCGTTTTTCGCTGCGGGTCGGAAGCGAAGCAGTCCCCTCTTTCACTCGATCGGATAAGCGCTCCAATCCTGCTGTACATGAAATCCGGTACTACGGCGATCGATGCCGTATTTCGGATCGGTACGGTAATCGTACCGTTGTGCTTGTGCCCTGTTGTGTATGCGGGGGATTTGCGGTGTTGTGATTTTGGGCGGGCACCACCTGGGGGGAAATTCCGGTCACACGCCGAAATGCTCAAACCGACAAACGATATCAAAATCATGACTGCATAAATGGAGTCTTAATAAATAACGGTATGAGATAATCCTTGACAACCAGAGTAGATTTTTATATTCTTCCAGACAAAAAATCTGTGTAAATTCAAGGAGGGAGATATGAAAAAGAGCGCATTTATCATTTTGGCGGCAATGGTGCTTGGTGCATGCACGGCAGGCTACAAAGTAAAAGTAGTTGAGGACCAGTTTTCCGATCCGAACAAGGCCTATATTACCAAAACAATGGACGGTAACTTTATTTCCAGCACGGCAGATCCGTTAAAACTCGTTCCAGCCAGCGAGCTAAATGCATATGTTATGGTTAATAAACAAACGAACAAGGCAGACCGCGTGGGTTTGCATCTCTACAACGTACGCAGGAATGGAAATAAATGGTTGAATATCCGGGAAGGCGACGAGATGATAATATTGGCGGATAATAATCGCGTTGTTCTCCGTGCCAGGAATGCCAAGATGGATCATCATGTGTCTTCCAACTCCGTTACCCGCACCATTGACACCGATTATTTTGACAGCGCATTTTATTCTATCGAAAAAGAAGATTTTAAAAAAATAGCCTATGCAACGTCGATCAAGATAAAAATTAACGGCATGAGCGGGATTGAAGAGTATACGAAGCAGATAAACGGCGGTCTGCTGCCGAATTTCAAGAGATTTTATGAGGAAGAGGTAGAAATGAAGCCAAAAGCGAAAGAATGACGAGCCTTATACCTCAGGGCCGGCCCTGCCCGGAAGGGGAGGTGCTGAATGTGCTCTGCTGCTGCGAAAATAGACTGCAAGAAATGAGCAGCGCATTATTAGTTTCAGCTGTTGTCGCGGCGTAGAGTAATCTGTATCAGGAATTATCAGCATGGATGATTTGCCGATGATTCCTGATGCAGTGAACTGCTGTTTTGACGGATCTTCCAGGGTGATGTCCCGATGCGAGGATTTGCACTCGGACAGGAAAAAGGCTATGAAAAAATATATTCTTCTTTTGTCTGTTCTTGTTATGGTGTCAATGCTTTTGTATGGATGTGATCCAAGCTTATTTCAATCTCCTTCCAGTCAGTATCGCCCTTTGTCTCACAAGCCACGACAATATACTGAGCAAGACATAAAAGCAAAAATTATGCAGTTAGATAAGGAATTTAGCACCTTGGGATTTAAGGGCCTCCATTTGTCCATGACGCACCAACAAGTCAATAATCTCGTAAAAGAGACACCATGGAGGTATTATGGGGCTGGGGCATTGAGGACAGATGAACCTCAATTCTATAAGCACGCCTTCCTTCGCGGGGATAGGAGTAGGATGGGACGGACGTGGGCGAAGATAGGATGTGAAGGCCCGGATGGTAAAGGGAGTTGTTATTGGATTACAAAGCCATATGCTACATTTTATGATGGTAAAGTTGCAGAAATCGTACTCTCCAGCCCACGTTGGAGCGCTGATAAGATTGATGCTAGGGTTAAAGACTGGGGAAAATTTGCATTGGCTGGCCTGGTGAAGATTTACGGTAAACCAACGAAAGTAAATAAAACTTTCGACCAGGCTAATATCTTCTCGTTCAAAGCAGGGTATGATGTTTCACTGTATGAATGGGATAAGAATGGAGAGCAAATACTCATCACGATCGGTGAATATGAGGCGGAGTTTTATTGTTCTGTGAAGTTTCGCGATATGGTTGCGTTAAAAAAACTTGCAGCAGAAAAATCGAAGAGTAAGACCGAATTCTAAACGAGGGCGCATCTGGGACGAGGGTAAAATTTTATTATGGACGGTGATATTTTGCGATTCTGCTGGTAATAGTAATAGGCCTGCAGGGAGAATATCTCCCGCGGGATGTTGCGATTGAAACCGTCGAATCCGGTAAAAAAGAGAAGAGCTTAAAATCTTTATTTTCTGATAAAGGCGCGCTTTAAACATGGCGGTGAGTGTCGGCAATGCCGTTGCTCTCAAGCGCCTCTCCTTTCCCGCAGCATAACACCGTTTCTTTGCATTCTTTCAAATTTTCCCGACCTTTTCTCATTTCTGCAAAAATCTTATCCGGCAATAGTACAAAAAAACAGCCCCTTATGCTTTGGCATGGATGATGCAATCTATCCCGGCAAGAGCGGTTGAAAGGAGGGTACTATCATGAAGACCTCATTAGCGAAAAAGGCGGCATACATCGGGGCAGGCGCAGGGATGGTTCTGTTTGCGCTGTTCGGCCTTCTGCCGGGCAGCCTGATCGGCGGCGCCGCCGGGATCAACGTTGCCGGCTGGATATTCGGACTTCCCCTGGAGCCGGGCATCATCTCCCGGGCTGTAGTGTTCGCTTCCATGCTTGTCGGTGTTCTTGTTTCCGGTGTCGCGATCGTTACGGCTGCTTCGTCGTCCGGCTGGCTCGTGGGCAAGGTGATCGACTCGGCAGTACAGACGGAAACCTACTCCGGAAAAACGGCATTAGACGCAGAGTAGAAGAAATAAAAAAGATGCACGAAAATTATCATCGTCAATCAGTAAAAATCAGTGTCAAATAAATATATGACGGATCGAGAGGAGAAAATCATGAAGAACGCGACAATAAAAGCAGGAACAAAGATCGGAGCCACACTCGGCGGGCTGGTATTCCTGGTCTTCGGGATCGTTCCGGGATTCTATTTCGGCGGCTACGGAACGCTGATCATGCTCCAGGGCCTTATGGGCGGCACGGTTGAGCCGACGCTCTTTGTCAGGGCGGCGATGGTTGTCGGAATTGTGGTCGGCATTACCTGCATGGCGGCAGTGAGCATCGTTGTCGGCGGGCTTCTCGGGACCGCACTGGGGTACGTGGTATCAGCCCCGGCGGCGCTCAGAGAAAAGAAGGCAGAAGTAGCATAGAATTACAGGAGTCAGGAGTCAGGAGTCAGGAGAAATGCTAGAGAAGGCGGTGAGAAATCACCGCCTTTTTTTATTCGCGCCCCTTCGTTGCGGACGCTTTTTTTGCCTGTCCGCGGAAAGTGAAAGTGAAAATGCAGACCGCGGCCAGCACAATGCCGGACAGCAGGAGAAAGAGATTACTGTACGGTCCTGCGGAGCGGGTGGCGGTCAGGGGATTGGCCGGCAAATGTCCCTTTGACAGGTCGAGCAGTTTGCCGATCAAGGCTGCGCTGAAGGCTCCGGACATGAAAAAGAAGAGATTGTACATTCCCATGCCGATGCCGAGATGCTCTTTCGGGAGGGTAGAAGAGACGGTGTGGGCGAGAGAAGACTGCAGGAAGGCAAATCCCACATAACAGATTATCAGGTTCAGGGCAATGATCCACGGTGACAGCCCTGCTGTGGTTGAGAGGAAGAAAAATCCCGAGATGAGCAGGGCCAGGCCCGTGTACACGACGGGTATGCTTCCCTTTTTGTCCACGATCTTCCCGCCGATTGTTCCGAGAATCGCGGCGCCCATGGCGCCGGGAAACATGACGAGCCCGATGCGCCCTGTCCCGAGTTCGTTCACCCCCCTGAGCATGAGGGGCGTCATGAACATCATTCCGAAGATCGTGCTTACCGACAGAAAAGCGATGATGATGGTATTCCGGTAACGATGGTCCCTGAACAGGGCCGGGCTTACGAATGGCGCCGGTTGGCGACGGATATGCGCCACGAACCATGCCAGGAAAACGCTGCTGACCGCAAGGAGCCACCAGAGGGAGAGGGTAATGAAGAGGAGGAGCGCTCCGACGGCACCGGCCAGCAGAAGGGCCCCCAGGATATCGAAACCCCCGTCATGCCTTGCCTGGCCGGGCAGATGCCGCCTGAAAGACGGGATGGTAAAGAGGGTCATGACGGAGAGAATAAACAGATACCGCCAGTGAAAGGTCCCGGTGATAAACCCGCCGAGTACCGGACCGATTCCTCCGCCAAAGGCCACGGTGGACGCAATGATGCCCAGGACCCTGCCCCGAATTTCAGCGGGGAAATACCGTGTAGCGATGAGCATGGCGAGGGCCGGAATGGCGCCGCTGCCGGCGGCCTGCACCACTCGCGCTGCGATCAGCATGGGGTACCATTGTGACAGGAAGCCGATCAGGGAGCCTGCGCTGAACAGCACCAGCCCGATGGTTATCAGGTTTCTTACGGAATAGGCGTCGGCAAGCCTGCCGTAGGTGACCGAGCCGATGGCGAAGATGATGATGTACCCGCTGACCACCCAGCTCACCTGGGAGGGGAGGAGGCTGAACTGCTTCGCAATGTCCGGAAGCGAAACGTTGAACATGGTTCCGTTCAGGACAGAGAAGAAGATGATGGTCGACAGCAGGAGCGTGAGTTTCCGTTGAGCGGCGGGATCGGTTATGGTCTGCAGTTTAGTATTATTATCAATAGTGTTTTCCAATGCACCACCGGGACAAGCCATACACGGCTCGCGCTTTAATCACGGCATTATAATACAAAGCATATTTTTTTGATACATAAACGTATGTTATCAAATATTCCAGGGCAGGAAGAACGAGCGGGTGAGGCTGCAAGAGCTGGTTAGGGACGTATTCTCGCCTGTTCCTGCGATTTTGCCTGCAGGGTTTTTCCCCATGTATTTGTGTCCTCAATTGTCCTGTCAACGTGATGGTATCGTTACCACGCATTTTTTTGCTTGACAATGTCCCGGGTCCGTGTATAATTTCAGTATATTCAGAAAATTCAGAAATATATGATTTTGCATAAAAAGGGGATCGGCATGGCCAAAAAGGCGAAAAGCGCTTCATGCGGTGTATCGACAGTTCAGGGCGCAGGCTGCTGCCGGGTAGAATCGGTCGTCAGTGTTGATGAACGGGGCCAGTTGGTGCTCCCGAAGGAGGTCCGCGAGAGAGCCGGCATCCGGGCAGGCGACAAGCTGGCCGTGGTGAGCCTGGAAAAAGATGGAAGTGTGTGTTGCCTGACGTTGATGCGGGTCGAGGCGCTCACGGGAATGGTAAAAGATATCCTCGGGCCCGTGATGCAGGAAGTCATGGGAAAGTGACGGTGCATTGAGGCGGTGCGGGGGACGCTTCCATCCTTCCGCACCATTGAATTTTAGCATGATGGATTGAGAGGAGGGTACCATGATTATGAAAGATATCAAGAC
>DMKB01000029.1:12376-13288 GCA_003454665.1 Nitrospiraceae bacterium
GATCCGGCAAAGGATATCAGCAAAAAAATCGGGTACACTGATGCCGATCTGAAGGCCGTTCCCAACGGCGCCAATCTGGGTCTTGGGTGCGGCAATCCCATTGCTCTTGCATCGCTGCGAGAAGGCGAGACCGTCCTTGACCTT
Organism: Nitrospiraceae bacterium; assembly: GCA_003454665.1. Taxonomy (GTDB): domain Bacteria; phylum Nitrospirota; class UBA9217; order UBA9217; family UBA9217; genus UBA9217. The sequence goes on from DMKB01000029.1 coordinate 12,521, forward strand.
GGTTCAGGCGCGGGTTTTGACGTCTTTCTGGCGGCCGCGAGAGTAGGAAAGACCGGCAGGGTAATCGGCGTTGACATGACGCCTGAAATGATCGCAAAAGCAAAAGAAAATGCAGCAAAAGGGAACTACGGGAACGTAGAATTCAGGCTCGGGGAGATCGAGAAATTGCCTGTTGATCGAGACTCTGTTGATGTGGTCATCTCGAACTGCGTCATCAATCTCTCGCCTGATAAGAGAACGGTGTTCCAGGAAGCATTCCGGACACTCAAGCCCGGCGGCAGGCTTATGGTTTCCGATATTGTCTTGTTGAAAGAGCTTCCCGAGGGCATAAAGGACTCCGTGGAAGCATATGTCGGCTGCCTTTCCGGAGCGATCATGAAGGCTGAATACATGGAGGCTTTAAAGGCAGCAGGATTTCAGGAGGTAAGGGTCCTTGATGAGACCTCATTTCCCGTCGATTGTATGGCCAATGATCCGACGGCGCAGGCAGTCATTCAGGATTTTAACATGTCTCCTGAGCAAGTGAACGAAATTGCCGGTTCAGTCGCGAGCATGAACGTGCAGGCGGTGAAGCCAATATAATCGATCCTGCACCTGAATCTACATTATTTTTCCTCAGCAGGTGCCGCGATTCCGTCGTGACCGGAATCTTATTGGACTCTTGCAGTGCCTTCCCGGAGGCTACAGCGGTCACCACGCGGGCATGTGTGCTGCGGCAAAGGGCGCTGCGAGAGAGGGGTCTCCGCTCTTTCAGGGGAGCCCGATTCC
>DMKB01000190.1 GCA_003454665.1 Nitrospiraceae bacterium
CACGAGGGCGGCTGACGAGGAAGTGACGAATGCTTCCCCGAACCCGAAGAAAAGGGCAGCGACCATCAGGGATGAAAAATGAGACAACAGGGGAATGCTTCCGAAGGAAAGTGCGCAGAGGAACATTCCTGCAGTCACGAAGGGTTTTCTTCCGTATCGATCAGAATACCTGCCCATGATCGGCTTCGCCAGTATCGTCACGACAACCTGCGCACCCCAGAGAAGACCCGCCTGGAACGCGTTGAGGCCAACAACGGTAACCGCAAAGATCGGAAGGAATGCCTCAAGCGCGCCCATGGACATGTTCTGGAGCCCTTCCATGGCCGACGTGATGACAATGCGTCTGTCGCTCACGACCTCCCGGATACCGGAGAAAAACCGTTCCGAGGCCTCGTGCAGAGAGCTGCCGTGTTCTTTTCGGTCTTCTCCTTTCATGATACCGAGAGCGAGCAGCAGCGACATCAGGCCTGCAACGCCGCTCACGAGGTAGGCGGTGTGGAAGCCGTTGAGACCAGGGTCCCCTCCCCCTGCGACGCGATAGAGGATAAATCCACCAAGGGGCGGCCCCAGAAGGCTGCCGATGATCGTGATCGAGGAGAACCACGAGAGCATCTCGCCCTTGCGCGCGCCGGCAATGTCCGCGACAAGGGCCATGGAGACGGGGCCGAAGATGGACGTCGCGAACCCATGGAGAAAACGGATAATGATCAATACCGAGTAGTCCTCGACGAGGAGATAGGTGAAGGGCATCGAGGCAAAGACCATGAGGCCCACCAGGAGTGTCTTTCTCCTGCCGATGATATCTGACAGCGCCCCTGCAGGGAGTTTGAAGAATATGCCCGTTATTGTCGAAATCCCGACGGCGAACCCGATGGCCTCAGGCCCTGCGCCGAGATAGAGCGCGAAGAGGGGCAGCACCGGGCTCCGGGCGAGGGAATAGGAAAGTCGCGCGAAGAAGCCGACGGTAATCAGTGACGTGAAAGGGGATATGATTTTTGTCATCTTTGGTCAACGTGATCGTGCGATATGATAAATAGGTGTTCGAGTAAATTCAACCTATATTATATAGTATCATGGCGTAACACAAGAGAAATTAGCACAGCGAGCTCCATTGACTGCTTCGGTGGAATGATTAAACCTTTGGCTGCAAGGCGTGTCTAAAAAGTACTACTCGCGACAGTCCCGTTGACGTGGGACCGCGGGATGCCGCTTTATCAAGCGCCCCTCCGGGTCTCGCCGGAGGGGCGCCACGTCTCCGGGTAAAGCAATAATTTGTTTGACTTTAGTTGCATATTTCGGTATTTTTGTCAATAGTTCTAAGGGGGATTCAATATGCGGCAAAAGAAATTACTTCGGCTATTTATTACAATGTCAACATCATTCGTTCTGCTTACCGTCTTCACTCCTGAGGAACTTACGGCAACAACACGTGTTGTTGATCCCAACAAGTCTGGCGGTTGCCTCACTTCTGATAGTCCACCCTGCTATACGACAATAGGGGCAGCCATTACTGCAGCAGATACAGCAACAGGTGATGACATATTCGTCGAGCCAGGCACTTACCAGGAAAACCTCTCGTTAAGTAAAAACATTTCAATCCAAGGAAGAGAGACGGCAAGAACCATAATTTCCGGTGGGGGTTCAGGAACCATCCTTACGGTAAGTGGAGTAAATAGTATAACCATTTACAACTTTACCTTTATAGACGCCGCCGTAGGCATCTCGGTTTCAAATAGTACAAATGTTGATATTATCAATAATGTATTTAACCTGGGGAAGTCCCTTGGCACTGCCGTTAACATCACAGATGTTCCTTCCTCAACTGAGATCATAAACAATACTTTTTATGAGAATTATATTGCCATTCTCGCTACCGCGGATATAACGATCAAGAACAATATCCTCGACAATAATGCGACTGCCCTCAGCCCCGGCACCAGAGATATGGGCTTGATTACCTTTAACCTCTTTAATGCAAATACTGACAATGGGCCCTCCGATACCGACTTGCAGAGCACGACAAACATCCTTAATCAAAGTCCGCTTTTTGTTGATACTGCGACGAGGGATTTTCATGTAGAAGAAGGTTCTCCTGTTATTGCAGCAGGCGATGGCTCGGAAGACATCGGAGCATATGGTGGCGCCAGTGCAGACACGATACCCTTCCCCGTGTCAATTTTAAGTGCGGTAGACAGCTCAGTAGGACCGCCACCATATCAAATAACAGTAAGCTGGTCTGAAAATTTATCGCATCTCGTCACCCACACGACTACTCCAGGGGGCTACAATGTGCACTACAGTGAAAACAGGTCGGGTGCTCCATATGACACGCCAATAGATGCACTTACCGCGACCAGTGAAGTGCTTACCGGCTTGACCGCAGCTTCTGCTCCGGCGGCCCCTGTTATAGACGTGGCCAGGACCGAGTACGCAAATGGTACGATTAAAGTATATTGGTCATCTGTTCTAAATGCCACGGGATATAAGGTATATTATCGTAATATTGATGCGGTACCTGCGCCGCCGGAACTATCAGATGATGTTATGAATGTTACAGAACACGCTATTACCGGGCTGATCAATGGTGACAATTATGAAATAGAAGTAACAGCATATACGCAAAATACTTACTATATTGCGGTCACTGCTTATGATAGTTCCGGCCTAACACTTGAGCCAGGCGTGCAACATGAGAGTGATTATTCAATTGAGGAAACCGTAGATATAGGCCCGGTCGCCGAGGGGCTTCGCTCGAATACTGAAACAGAGTATCCCGAAGCTATCGTACCTCACCCCAACCTCCCGAACGAAGGGTGCTTTATTGCCACGGCTGCGTATGGATACTACTCTGCTCCACAGGTGCAGGCTCTTCGGGACTTCCGGGACCAATATCTCCTGCCGAATACACCGGGCAAGGCCTTTGTCAATTGGTACTACACATACGGCCCTATCGCAGCAAGATTCATCAACGAGCATCCGTGGCTGAAACCGGCGGTCAGGGTAGGACTGTTGCCTGCTGTCGGCGTTTCTACGTTCATGACGCGGACAACGATGCCCGCAAAAATGGCCGTCGTTATATTCACCGTGCTGGCTTTATTTTTCATCGTTCAGCGAAGGCTGCACAGAAAATTATCGCAACACTAAATAATCGATAAAAGGCGAAACAGCGATGAAGAAAATTACGATGGCCTCCAAAAACATGAGATTGATACGTCTTCTCACGATATTTGCTTCTTTCCTGTTTTCTGTCCTGCTCGTGCCTCATACCATCCTTGCTGCTGACCCTCTCTCTGACCAGCCGCGCTGGTCTACGGAGGTGAAAGGGGGCCTGTTTTACCCTGATATTGATGAGTGGAAAACCTACTACGGAAAAAACAATACCTATCATCTTGCCGGCACGATTGCCTTCAAACTCTTTCGCCAATTGGAAGTCGGCATCGAGGGCGGCTACATCAGAGATAAAGGTCAGGGATTCGCTCCCGGACACGGTAATCCTGCCGGCAGCGTGATATACGAACTCTTCCCCCTCCAGGCCTTTCTTGTGTTTCGCTGGGTCTTCAGTGAGGAGCAGTGGTTTGTGCCGTACTTTGGCGGCGGCTGGACCAGGATGTACTACCGTGAAAAGATCGAGTTTCAGGGCGACGTCAAGGGATCAGCGGACGGGTATCATGCCCGAGCAGGCCTCCAGTTTTTGCTCGATGATCTCGATCCTGACGCCGCGAATAAATTTTATTCGGATTACGGCGTGCACCATACCTATTTTTTCCTGGAAGCGCAGTACATCAGCGCCGTCATCGGGACTCCGGAAATCGACCTTGGGGGGACAAGCTTCCTGGCGGGGTTGTTGTTTGAATACTAAAAATTTGTTTTGCCGCGAATTGACACGAATGTTCGCGAATTTAGTACAAAATAGATTTGGGGAAAAATGCGCTCAGGAAAATGCAGGGGCCGGAGAGGCGAAAAAATAGATTTGAATATTGGCTTAATCATTTAGTAGTCGCTTCATTCATATCCTCCGCTTATTTGCTTTTTCCCATTTCCTGCTTTTCCTTTCCTTAATTCGCGTACACTAGTGGCCGCCTCTTTCTCTAGGCTATTCGTGTCAATTCGCGGCAAAGAAGCTCTTCATCCCTTGCCCCGGTTCGTGCTGTTTTAAAAAAACCGGGCGCCGGCCTCGAGATCCCGCGCCTGAAGCACAACATACTGTCCTTCTACCGTCCCCGCCACGGGGACAGGATTGCATCCTCCGCTCAGTCTCCCGACATCGTCCGTCCGAAGGGATATTCCACAGTTGTTGCAGATGACGAGTGCATCATCCTGGCGGTAGCCGCGCTTTTCCCGATAACAGGCCGTACAGGCGTCGAGGGCTGCCCGTACGCTACCATCAGAGGCACGAAGGAGAATAAATTTAATCTCCTTGCCCTTGTATGGATAACGATATAGCGGAAATGCCTTTTCATCCAGATCAGCGATGGGGATCCGTACCACCCCATTCTCCCGGCCTACCAATACATGGGTCTTCCCGGCTGAAGCGTCGATAGAAGAGGCGATAGACCCTTCCCGGGAAGATCCGGTCGGGGAGGTCGTGCTGAACATTGCATAGAGAACCCAGGCAGAGAGCACGGCAAATACGATACCTGCCGATAGGAGGGCCGGCTTGACCCACCTTCGTTCTTCCGAGACCACACGCCCCTTTTTTTGCTGCAGTTCCGCTGTCATGTTCTTCGGCGCGCCGCTTCCGCATATTTTGCAGTATCGCCAGTCACTACCCATCTCCGCGCCGCATTTACTGCAGATATTCATCGTAAAGCCTCCATCTCGCCGCCTCCGGACAAGCTCTCGACTTCATCCCCGATAATATCGGGACAGGCGGGAACAGGCCGGATAAAACCCCATAAATAGCTTTTTAAAAATCCTGTTAATCCTGTCTAAAGCTTTTGCTGTTTTGGGCTTTTTTCTTCCCCTTTTGCGCAAAACTCGATCTGCAAGTAACTAAAACTAAATCTACCGCCTCCGAGAAAAACCCGGCAGCGGATGCTTCGGCCAAAGCTTCGCGCTGTCCCCGTTTGTTCGCTCACCGGCACAACCGTCTTTACGCTGACTTCCCGGGGACCGTCGGTCGCCGCAACAACCGCAGCCCGCGCCGGACCACTGTTCCGACAAAGTAATGCGAACCTGTGCCTCCTTGGAGACGCTCCGAAACCAGCGCTCCACTGCAGCATGCATCTCTGCCGGGTCCGAGAGCCCCCTCACCACATGGTCAGTAATATATTTGTTCACCAGGAGATCGCGCTTCATCGCGCTTTTGAATGCCCGGAGGCTCCCGTAGTGCGCCGCAGCAGACGGTACTTGAAGCCGCTCGAACGCAGCGTCAACTTCAGAGGTGGACACCGTGATCCCCGCTTTTTTCGCTTCCTGCACCATGAGCCGCTCCCGGATCAGGCGGGTGAGAACCTGGTATCGGAGGTCTTTGATCGCGTCCTCTTTGCCGTCGGAGGAGGAATTGCGCCGGGCGTAATGGTCTCGTTCCCGGTGCAGCATGCGGTCAACGCCTTCCTCAAGCTCTGACCGATGGATGTCCTCCCCATTCACCACGGCAACAACGCCGTGAGGCAGAAAAAATTTATAGTACCCCACACCGAGAGCGAGGAGAATGACAGGGATCAGGGCCAAGGCATACCCATAGGACTTGCGCGGTGCGGAAATCGGCTCTTGAGACTGCACATCCACCGGTTCCCCGCAGTGGACACAGAAAGCGGCATCATCGTCGTTGGGCCTGGCGCAGCGTAGACACTCCATGTTCCGATCCTCTCCTTATCGTAAGAGAAGCAATACACTTGCCAGAACCAGAACACGTTTAAAATCAATACGATGTGTGTAATTTGGGGGAATCCGAAAAAAAAGACTGTGCCATTTGATACAGGAGGGATATGAGAAGCGACAGGAAGGGCCGGAATAGCGAGCACCCGGCCCTTCCTGTTGTGGGCAGTACGATCAATGCATCATGTGCTTCTTGCGGCCATGTCCCATTGCATCCTCTTCCCGCTGCCGCTCGAGTGCTTTCTGAAAACCCATCATGACGCCGCCGTGTTTTTTGCTGAATTGCCTGGCATCCGCTGCAGAGTGAAAGGCAACCCGGCTCACCATGCTCATCACCGGCTTGAGATCGCTCCCCTCCACATAGGTCGCCGTCCTGGCCTTTACCAGTTTATCGGTGCGGTAATCCACCACAGCAATACCCGTTACCCGGCCGTCTCCCTTTTTCCGCATCATCCGGGACGCGCAGGCTATGCTGCAGACAGACTTCTGGCTTCCATCAACAAACGTCAGCTTATGAACGGTCTTCCAGTACTTCGCCAGCTTCATCCCGCAGAGTTCGCAGGTCTCCGCGGCCAGAACAGCTGTGCCAAAAAGCACGACCACAACGATCGCTGCAAGTACGCTTATCTTCTTCATCCATATCCCTCCATGAAAAGAATCGTATTGTCAAAGCTTAACCACAGATAGCCTAGAGACAGAGGCGGCCACCCGTAGCCTAAAATCAGAAGCGGCCACTCGGGACGTAGAGGTAATGACTAATTCCAAAAACCAAGTAAATCTTAAAGTTCAAAGCCCAAAGTTCAAATGAATGTCAAAAAACTAATAGGCAACAAAATTGAGGCTTCCCGTTTTGTCATTTAACATTTATTTGGCATTTGAATTTTGACATTCGTTTAATCCTTGAGCTTTGTCATTTTGACTTTCACTCCCCGTCCCCCATTCACCGTATCTCCTCTTCCCCAACTGTGTTCCTCTGTGAATCTCTGTGGTTTCACGATGTCTTCAGCCATGACCCCCTCCCCTGAATAATTCGATGAGTCTGAACACCATTCCTATCCCTGTCTGATAGCCTCGTACGGTTCCAGGACGCTGGAGCGATATACGGGATAGAATGCGGCCAGCAGCCCCGTAACGAGGGCAACGATGAAACACAGGAGCGCCATGACGAACGTGAACTCCCGGCTCGGCCAGAGGTGCGGCAGGCGGAGCGAAGACATAATCATGTTCCTCACGCCGTACAGAAACAATCCTCCTGCGGTAACACCGACAATACCGCCGATGGATGAGACCATGCCGGCCTCACTCATGAGTGTCGCAAACAGCGCGCCGCGCGTCGCCCCCAGGGCCCGCAGGATTCCCAGCTCACGCTGCCGTTCATTCACGGTCACGGAGAACACAATGCCCATGAGCACCACGGCCATAAGCCAGAGCAACGCGCTGATGCCGAGAATGCCCTTGAACAGGAAAAACAACTGCTTCTTGACGGAAGCGATGATTTCTTCCGCAACAACGGCCTTGACGCCGGCGATCTCGTATTCAATGAACACAGCGGCCCTCCGGGGACTCACGTCTGGCCGCACGCGCACCATGACAGACGAAATTCTGCTGGTATCGATCGTGAGCCGTTCCTGTGCTCGTGCTCCGGAGAGGCGGGCCATCTCAAAGGCGGTCTCGAAGGACATGAACACCGTATGGTCGATAAAATCCATCCCCGTTGACTCCAGGGAACCTGCGACGTTGAGCTGCTTGCCGAAGAAAGTAATGATATCACCGGTCATGAACGGAATTTCCTTCCCCACGAGCACATCATCCTTCACAAAGGGCCGGTCGTTCCACTGCTCCATCCAGGGGGCCAGGGTAAAGTCCGTTGCGGGATGAAAGGCAACGAGAAGCACGTTCAACACATCACAGCAGGGATATCGCGCGGACTTGAAATAGTATTGGGGTGAGGCTCGTTCGACCCCCTTGACTGCGCGTACCCGGTCCAGAACGGATTTCTCCATGGAAAAGAAAGACGGTTCACCGGCGATGATAACTGTTTTGACCGTCTCCTCATATCCTGCGGGCACCACGATTACATCGGCCCCGAGCCGTGCCACCCCTAATTCCAGGCTGTTCAGCACGCTCTTCGTGCCGAGCGTCGCGGCAAAGAGCGTTGCCGTAACCACGGTTACCGCGAGGATGAGTGCGATGGTTCTAAAGGGCTTTCTGTGGAGGTTTCGTTTGGCGAGAGCAAGGAGGGTAATGCGGATCGTTTTCACGAGTTACCCTTTCCGGCTGAAAATAAGCCCCGGCCCTCTTCGGGCCGGGGTGAGGTGAGACAGTACGAATTATGAGTTGTATGCCGCGATAACCAGGCTAACAGCCGACTACCGCTTTCCGCTTCTTGACCTTGATTGAGACGGCAGTTTTCTTCCCGTCCTTCATCGAGGTCTCGATCGTCACTTTTTTGCCTTTTTTGACTGATTTCAGGTCCTTCTTTTTCTTCCCTACGAGAATTTCCGTATCCGACGTAACGGCAATCGTGACCTTGCCGTCGCTCGTCTTCACCGTAACGGTGTTGGCCTTTGTGTCTACGGCGGCCACCTTACCCTTTACGACATGACCCATCGCGGAAGCGATGCCCGACAGCGAGAGCGCCAGAACCATCACGAGCACTACAATAGAAAATTTTTTCATCATCCCCGTTCACCCCCTTTCTCTGGAATATAATACCACAATTTATCTAAAAAACACGTTTTTTTTCACCGTGTCTGCTTCTCACTTCAGTGCGGCGCTGCGCATAAAGAGCAAATAAACCATGCTCCAGCAGCCGAGAATGATGAACACGGTAGTTACCAGACTCGCCACGGACAACGCTGCCAGCCCTGTGAGGCCGTGTCCCACCGGGCACCCTCCTGCCAGCATTCCCCCCATACCCATCATCAGGCCCCCGGACAACTGCTGCACCATAACATCGGCGCGGGGCGCTCTCCACGAAAAATCATGGAGACCCCGGGCGCTCATGAACGACCCGATCGGCACACCGACGACGAGCGCCACATTCCAGTTCCACTGACCGTCGCCGACGATAGACGAGAGCAGTTGTTCTGACGGTGCCGTGAGCGAGGGCCCCGTTGCCGATCCGGTCAGCACTCCGGAAAGGTACCAGCTGAGCACGATCACCACGCCGATCAGAATGCCCGTCGTACGCCAGTGAAACTCCGTTCGGGCAGGGTTATACGTCTGCCTGCTCCGAAAAACAAAAACCAGACCAATCGCCGACGCTATGAGGATAATAATCCAGCGGTTTATTCCGAGAGCGCCGTTCATCGTCACGGCTGTGCCCGGATCGAGCACAAAGCTTCTCAGGTAAGCGAAGACACCGGATAGTGCGCCGCTCTTCATGGCCGCGGCACCGACCATGAAACCCAATGCCGCCATCCACGACCCGATAAGCCCCTCGCCCACCCGATACCACGTACCGCTTGCGCTCCCGCCGGCAAGGACCATTCCTACGCCGAAAACGTATCCGCCCAGAATATTAGCGATCCAGGCCAATTCCTGCCGCGCAGAGCCGAGACTGACGACACCGAGCATCTCCAGCGCGTTGGCGCCGAGGGTCGCAACGATCAGCGCCAGGATGTATGCCCGAAACAGGGTGAAATTTTTTATGTAGAGGATATCGCGGAAGGCGGTATTGAAACAGAACCTACCCCGCTGAAGTACGAATCCGAAGGCGGCGCCGATGGCAATCCCCGATAGTGCGACAGAGAAATCCATGTCCCTCCAGTAAGGAAAAAATCATTCGCTGCTTTGCTCAGGAATAATCGTATACCGTAATGCCGCAAAAAGGCGGCCTGACTCGTTGACATTTTATTCAGCGTACCGGCGAATAAAGAAGGATAATGAAAACATTAGTCTGTTACAGATGAAATTCTTGTCAATGGCCTGAATTCCGAATCGGCCACCAGAATGACAAGGAAAAGATCCTGAATCAAGAAAAGTTTTAGAC
>DMKB01000313.1 GCA_003454665.1 Nitrospiraceae bacterium
GTTCTCGGTCGACGAACCCATGGCAAACTCGTCCATGTTGGTCTTGCCGACGAACACGGACCCGGCCTGCCGGAGCCTCGCGACTACCGTCGCGTCATAGGGAGGAACAAAGGATTCGAGAATCTTCGAGGCACAAGTGGTCTTCATGCCTGTGGTGCACATGTTGTCTTTTATTGCAACGGGTATCCCGAGAAGGGGGGAGCCCGCCTTTCCCTCCTTGATGGTCTTGTCTGCCGCCGCGGCCTGCTCAAGGGCATATTCACCCATGACCGTAAGGTATGCGCCGATCTTCCCGTCCACACCCTGAATCCGGCTGAGAACGGACTGTGTCAGGGCCGTGGACGAGGTGTCGCCGTTCTTGAGCATGTCATGCAGATCATGAATCGTGCGTTGATATAATTCCATGCCTACTCCTTGAATAGGTGGTGCCAAGCAAAAAAAGACAACATAAAAAAAAGGCTATCGCTCACAAGCTCACACGCTCACACGCGCAGTGGAAGATATTCCCTTCTTCATGCCGACCAGCCAAGGTGGCTCCTTAGCTTACTTTTTTCTCGACAATCCTGTTTTGTCCATCCACGAACACGAGGCGGGGCTTGAAGGTCTTCAGTTCTTCCTCGTTGTAGTATTCGTAACAGAAGACGATGATGGTATCCCCCTGCAGGCCCTTTCGCGCCGTCGGACCGTTCAGGCACATGTCACCGGAACCGCTTTTCCCGGGAATCACGTAGGTCTCGAACCGCTCTCCGTTGTTCAGGTTCGACACCAGCACCTGCTCGTAGGGCAAAATACCGGCTGCCTCCAGAAGGATTGGGTCAACAGTAAGGCTGCCCTCGTACTCCAGGCTTGCATCCGTCACGGTGGCCCGGTGGATTTTTGATCGAAGCATGAGTCGTAACATATCGTTTATCCTTTTTTTGGACCAAGGCGACCATGTCGCCGTAGTCCATAGTTATTCTATGATCTTCGGCACCCGGTAGTGGCCGGCGTCCTTGTCCGGGGCGTTCGCCAGGGCCTGCTCCTGCGTAAGGCATGCCGCTGGGACATCGTCGCGCATAACGTTCTTGATGTCGAGGACATGGGATGTCGCCTCGACCTTCGAGGTGTCAAGTTCATTGAGCTTCTCGATGTAGGTCAGGATGTCGGAAAGTTGACCGGTATACAGAGTCATTTCCTGCTCTGAGAGTTCCAGCCTCGCCAGTTTTGCAACGTGTTCTACTTCCTGTTTCGATATTTTCAAATCTCACCTCGCAAAACGAAATGCTCTAATGTCAAATGTAACCACAGATGGCCTAGAGACAGAGGCGGCCACCCGTAGCCTAAAATCAGAAGCGGCCACTCGGGACGCAGAGGTAATGACTAATTCCAAAGTTCAAAATCCAAATGTCAAATAAATTTCAAATGACAATAAATTCAAATGTCGAGATCCTTTTGAACATTGCTTTTTTGACATTCATTTGAACTTTGAGCTTTGTCATTTGGACTTTCACACCCCGTCCCCCATTCAACGTGTCTCCCATTCCCCAACTGTGTTCCTCTGTGTCCCTCTATGCAAAACGCCGTTAAATCTGCTCCAGATTTGCATACTTGACGGCCAGGACCTTCACGCCGTGGCCGGGAAAACTGACGCTGATCTTCAGATCGTCTCCCGCGCCTTCAGAGCGCTGGACCGTTCCGATACCGAAGGTCGCATGTTTCACAACAGCGCCGCGATAATAGCGACGAGGGGAACCGCTCTTGTCCGGCTGACGGGGAGGCACTTCTGTTGCCGTACTCTCGTTCATGCCGGCGCCCCGGCGCCCCGTCCGCCATCCTGTCCGATCGCTACTTGCCTCCCTGCCGGCACCATGCCATCCCGCCGTTTCCACGTATTCCTTTGGAACATCCTCGATAAACCGTGAAACGATGTTGCTCTGCGGGTACCCGTATAATCTGCGCTCCATGGCATGGGTGAGGATGAGACGTTCCTTGGCCCGGGTCATGCCTACATAACACAGCCGCCGCTCTTCTTCAAGGTCTTCTTCCCGTTCTGCTGAACGGGAGTGGGGAAACAACCCCTCTTCCATACCTACCATAAACACGAGGGGAAATTCAAGTCCCTTTGCATTATGCAGTGTCATGAGTGTCACCGAGTCCGTTCCCACGCCCCGGGACTCGGCAGCGGTCTTCTGCTCGGCATCGCTGATGAGCGCGACCTGGTCCAGAAACGCTTCGATTGAACTGTCGTGGTGCTGTTCCAGAAAATCCTCGGTGGCCGTCATGAGCTCGTTCAGGTTCTCGATTCTGATCCGGGATTCCACGCTGCGGTCCTGCTCGAGCACGGTGACGTACCCGGTCTCATGGATCACGCGGCGGACCAGGTCCGTGAGCGTCACCACGCCGAGGTCTGCCCGGATGAGCTCCATCATCGCGATGAATGCCTGGAGTTTCTTTGTGGCTGATGCGGTTATGCCTGCATGCGATGCGTCCGTCGCCGCTTGGTACAAGCCCGTGCCTGCGCTCTCCGCGGCGCGCTCCAACCGTTCGATGGTTGTCTCCCCGATCCCCCGGGCAGGGACATTGATGATTCTCCGGAGGCTCACCGCATCGGCAGGATTGTGGAGCACCCGCAGATAGGCGATGATGTCCTTGATCTCCTTGCGGTCATAAAACCGCAGGCCGCCGAAGATGCGGTACGGGATGCCTCTGCTTCTCAGGGCGTCTTCCAGGGCCCGCGATTGAGCGTTCGTACGGTACAGTACGGCTGCGTCCCGCAGTCCTTTCCCTGCATCAACCTGCTGCTGAATGGTGCCGCATACATACCGCGCCTCGTCCTTTTCATCAACGGCCTTGTAGCACAAGATAGCCTCTCCCCCTTGCTTCCGCGTCCAGAGCTGCTTGTCCTTTCTCCCGACGTTGCGCGACACGACGGCGCCCGCGGCCCCGAGGATATTTTCCGTAGAGCGGTAGTTCTGCTCCAGCTT
>DMKB01000192.1:0-1901 GCA_003454665.1 Nitrospiraceae bacterium
ACGTCCACGGGCCTGATCGTCCGGCGTCCGCTCACGTGGATCACGGTGTCCTCTGCCTTGACCTCTGCGCCTGCTTCGGTCACTTTCGCGATCACCGCGTCGAGGTGCGCCGGCGTGCAGTTTCTGATCGTCACGGCGCCGCCGGTGATCGCAGCGGCTATGACGAAGGTCCCCGTTTCTATCCGGTCGGGCATGACGGTGTACTGCATGGGCTGAAGGCCCTCGACGCCGTGGACCCTGATGATATCCGTTCCCGCGCCCTCAACGCGCGCCCCCATCTGCGTAAGGGCGTTCGCCAGGTCTATCACCTCGGGTTCTCGAGCGGCATTCTCAAGGATCGTTTCACCCTCGGCGAGTACGGCCGCCATCATTATGTTCTCCGTTCCCGTTACGGTGACGGTATCGAAATAGATATGGGCCCCGCGGAGTTTTTTCGCCTGGGCAACAACGTAGCCGTGCTCTATGGTCACCTTTGCGCCGAGCTTTTCGAGACCCATGAGGTGCAGGTTGATGGGCCGCGCGCCGATGGCACACCCGCCGGGCAGGGACACCCGGGCTTTCCCCATGCGCGCCACAAGCGGTCCGAGGACAAGCACCGAAGCACGCATGGTCCGCACGAGGTCGTAGGGCGCTTCGGGGTTCGCAAGCCCGCTCGCATCGAGGAGGATTTCATGGTCCTTCAGCTCGAAGGCGACGCCCATGTTCTGGAGGATCTTTCCCAGGGTCCTGACGTCGGCGAGGTTCGGAACATTTGCGATGGTGTGCTTGCCTTCGCACAACAGGCCGGCTGCGATGATCGGGAGTGCGGCGTTCTTTGCGCCGCTGATGGTGACCTCACCCTTCAGTTTTTTTCCGCCGTTAATTTCTATCGTTTTCATGATTCAGCCAGTCGGATGACAGGAGGCAGAGCGCAGACTGCATTGCCTGGCTTCAGTCTGTTATCTCTCGTCTCCTGTCTCTTCTCTATCTTCTGCGCACTCGTATTACTCTGTCTATCCCGGCGAGGTCTTTTACGATCTCCGGGGTTTTGTACTCATTGCATTCTTTCATCAGCCGGGAAAGCGCATCGGCCTGGCCCATGCCCATCTCCATGATAAGAGCCCCCCCCTTTTTCAGAAAGGCAGGCGCGCCTTCGACGATACGGCTATGGACCTCGGTACCCTGGGGCCCGGCCACGAGGGCCGTCGACGGTTCGTAGACGCTCACTTCCGGCATGAGCGCAGGCAGTTCATCAGAGCGTACATAGGGTGGATTCGTGACGATGATGTCCACCTGACCCCGGAGGTCGAGCTCTTCGAGGGGCGCGAACAGGTCGCCTTCGAGGAACCTGATGCGGTCTGACACGCCGTGGGTCCTCGCGTTTTCCCGGGCAACGGCTGCGGCATTCGGGGATATGTCCGTCGCGAATATACGGGCCGCCTGCATCTCCCGGGCCAGGCTTACGGCAATGCAGCCCGATCCGGTGCAGAGATCGATGATGGTGGACGGCCCCCCCTTGTTTTCTGCGACGCCCAGGGCCACCTCGATGAGCAGCTCTGTTTCCGGACGCGGAATGAGCACGTCGGGCGTCACGGAAAAGGGGAGCCCCCAGAATTCCTGCTCGCCAATGATGTACTGGAGCGGCTCTCTCCGCGCTCTTCGGCCGACGCCGTCCTCAAAGAGCCGGCGGTTGTCCCCGTCAAGAGGGTCCTGAAAATGCGCAATGAGCCACGCGCGCTCTTTCTTCAGTACATGACGGAGAATGAGTTCGGCGTCGAGCCGGGAATGCTGTATTCCCTGCTGTGCCAGCGTTGCCGCGGCGTTGTTTATTGCTTCAGCAATGGTCACTGTTCGGAGTGCGAATAAAATCGAAAGACTATTCTGGACACGGATAACATCTGGAACATCTGATAAAAAAGAAT
>DMKB01000192.1:1972-9531 GCA_003454665.1 Nitrospiraceae bacterium
TTGGCCGCCGCCGTGAGGGCGTCGATGCACTCGTCGATATCACCGCTCAGCACGGACTCGAGCCGGTGGAGCGAAAGCCCGATGCGGTGGTCCGTCACCCTGTTCTGGGGGAAATTATAGGTCCTGATTTTTTCACTCCGTTGACCCGATCCGACCTGCGATCTCCGGTCCTGGGCAGTTTCAGCGTCCTGCTTCTCTCGTTCCTTTTCAAAGAGGCGGGAGCGGAGGATCTTCATGGCCTTGTCGCGGTTTTTGAGCTGCGATCGCTCGTCCTGGCAGGTAACCACCTCGCCCGTCGGGTTGTGGGTGATCCGCACGGCCGAATAGGTGGTATTGACTCCCTGGCCGCCCGGTCCTGACGAGCAGTAGGTGTCTATCCTGAGGTCTTTCTGTTCGATCTGTACATCCACGTCTTCGGCTTCGGGGAGTACCGCCACGGTAACCGTGGAGGTATGGATTCTGCCTCCTGCCTCGGTTGTGGGGACCCGCTGCACCCGGTGCACGCCGCTCTCGTACTTGAGCCTGCTGAAAACGCCCTTCCCCGTTATCGATGCGATCACTTCCTTCACGCCCCCGACGCCGGTGGTGTTCATATCCAGGACCGTGAGCTTCCATCGCCGTGTTTCGGCGTAGCGGGAATACATGCGGAAGAGTTCGGCGGCAAAGAGCCCTGCCTCGTCACCGCCGGCGCCTGCCCGTATCTCGAGAAAGATATTTTTCTCGTCACGAGGGTCTTTGGGCACGAGCATGAGGCGCAGCTCCTGCTCCATCTGTTCGCTCGCGGGGCGCAGCTCTTTGAGTTCCGCCTCGGCCATATCGCGCAGCTCGGGATCGGCTTTTTTGTCCTGGCTGATTTCCTCGGCATCCTGTATCTGACGGAGGAGGTCCTGGTATTCCCGGTAACGGAGTACGACGGTTTCGATGTCCGACCGCTCCTTCGAGTATTTCTGATACTGCTGGTGCTCGGAGGCGACAGCCGGATCAGACAAGAGCCTTGTCAGCTCGTCATATTTTTCGGATACCGCTTCTAATTTATTGAGCATAGTTCATATTACTCGGACGCAGATGACCAATCCCGCCAGGGCGGGATTAGGCGACGCAGATAGTCGCTGATAAATATAATTCTTGCCTGATATCAGCAGTAGTGCGTCTCGGTGATTTGAGATGCCTTTTACCAGTTTCAAAATCTGCGTGAATCCGTGTAAATCCGCGGCCAAATGCTTTTTTCAGGAATTTTTCCGTGTCCTCTGTAGTTCTTGATTTCATGGCGCCGGAACGGAAAGAGAGGAGATCGATGGCGAAAAAGATGATTGCGGTAATAGGCGCCGGATCAGCCGACGGATCGATCATGAAGATCGCTGAAGAGGTCGGCAGGCTCATCGCGAAGGGCGGCGCCGTCATGGTATGCGGCGGCCTCGGCGGGGTGATGGAGGCTGCTGCGCGGGGAGCGCAGTCCGCGGGCGGGCTCACGGTCGGCATCTTGCCCCAGGCCCGGAAACAAGATGCCAATCCCCATATCGACATCGCAATCCCGACAGGCTTCGGCGAGGGGAGAAATGTCGTGATCGCCCGGACCGCCGACGTCCTGATCGCCGTGGCAGGCGAATACGGAACCCTTTCAGAGATAGCTTTCGGTCTCAGGATGGGCAAGCCGGTCATCGGCATCGGAACATGGGATATTAAAGGGGTGATAAAAGCAGAGACTGCCGAAAAGGCGGTTCGCAGGGCCTTCGAGGTTCTCAAGCAATAGGCGGTTTCCACCACGGCATGAAGGTTCCAGAAATTTCAAATAACAAAGAACAAATCTCAAATAAAATTCAAAAAACCAAATTTCAAACAGGCTGTTGTTTGATGCTTGCTGTTTGGAATTTATTTGTTATTTGGTTCTTGTGATTTGGAGATTGTTTTCTTTCGTGATCTTCGTGGATGAATAGCAGTTAAGCCAGTTTTTTGCACAACTCCCCCACGCGGACGCCGAGCTTGAACGCTTCGTCTTTCGCTCTCTCGTCAGGGGAACCGACGCAGCCGACGCCGTAATGGCCGGAGGCGCTCATCGGATCACCCACGATGATCATGCCGTAGATCAGCAAACACTGGAGTATCGAAAAGATCGTGGTTTCCTTGCCACCGGTATGATGCCCGCCGGCGGCAAAGGCGGCGCCGACTTTGTTCTCCATTTTTCTTCGCACGCTCACGAATTCATCAAAGACCCTCTTGAGGTCGGCAGCCATGACGCCGAAATAGACCGGGGAACCGGCGATCACCCCTGAAGCCTCCAGGAAATCGTCCTTGGTGACTTCCTGGGAAGTTTTCAGTACAGCCTGCATCCCTGTTGAGTCAACACCTTTTGCTATTTCTTCAGCGAGTTTCTTTGTATTACCGCCTTTTGAGTAATACAGGACCAGGATCTGCATTGTCCTCCTCCTTGCGTCGTTTAAGGTAACATCAAAGCTTAACCACCGATGGCCCAGAGACAGAGGCGGCCACCCGTAGCCTAAAATCAGAAGCGGCCACTCGGGTCGTAGAGGTAATGACTAATTCCAAAGTTCAAAGCTCAAAGTTCAAGTGAATGTCAAAAAACCAATTGGCAACAAGATTGAGACCTTTGCATTTTGTCATTTGACATTTATTTGGCATTTGGATTTTGAACTTTGACATTCGTTTAATTCTTGGGCTTTGTCATTTGGATCTTCACACCCCGTCGCCCATTCACCGTGTCTCCCATTCCCCAACCGTGTTCCTCTGTGTATCTCTGTGGTTTCATATTTCCCTCTCTGTCTTCATCTACGTTGACGAGGAAGTGTACCACATCTGGTTTGTTTTATGGAGGGGAAAATTACCCGGAGGGCATGCATAAAAAACAGGTTTTAACTTGTTTTTCTTGTCATGCGCCGGGCCTTGTGCTATACTGTTATTGTGTGTTGGGAAAGATGGATCGGGTGAATTTTACCCAATTTTTTCAGACACTCTTGAGGACTTGTGCTATAGTTTATTTCAAATCCCTGTCCCAGAGAATCCGGAGGGTATCAGACATGGTACGGCTACGACAGACTGCGTTTGTTCTCCTATTTTTACTCCTCGTTGTCCCCCCTGCATTTTCCTATGAGCAGATCGACTTTGTCCGCGAAATCGGAAAAAAGGCACAACCAAAGGGTAAGCGTCTGCTGAACGCGCCCCGGGCCATTGCACTTTCCGGCAATAAAATGTACGTCGCGGATACCGGGGCTCACCGGGTCACGGTCCTCACCCGAAGCGGGAAGCTCGTACGGTCGTGGGGAAGGAAAGGGAGCAAGTCCGGCCAGTTCAAGAATCCGGCGGGGATAGCCGTTGATGAACAGGGTAGGGTATTCGTTTCCGATACCGGCAATGGGCGCATCCAGGTATTCAACGGGAAGGGAAGGTTTCTCCGGAGTTTCGGCGGCAAGGGGTCGGGGCCGGGCAAGTTCAGCAGCCCATCAGGATTGGCGGTTTCGGCGGGGATTGTCTACGTAGCTGACAGGGGCAACAGCAGGGTCCAGATCCTGACGGAAGACGGTATCTTCATGAAGCAACTCGCGGTAAGGAAGAAGAAGGACGAGATGGAGGCCCCGATTGACGTGGATATAGACGTTCAGAACAATATCTACGTCCTCGACGTTGAAGGCAATAGGGTCCGCATCTTTAACCCGAAGGGCATTCAGGTAAGGATATTCGGCACCAAGGGCAAGGGGACGGCGGGTTTTGACGAGCCCATGGGGCTGGCGGTGGACCAATACGGAAATATGTTCATAGCGGACCGGGGAAATCATAAATTCAAGAAGTTCAACGCAAAGGGCAAACTCCTGGGATCCATCGGCACGAAAGGGAGCGGTTCCGGGCAGTTCCTCAAAGCAGCCGGGCTGGACGTGGGGAGTGACGGCACCGTGTCGGTTCTCGACGCAGGCAAGAACACGATCCAGACATTCAGCAGTGAGCGGGCGAAGGCCAAGCCCCTGGTACCTGCTTCTCCACCGCCTTCCGTGGCATACGTCAAGAGGATCAAAAGCACCGTGAGCGCTCTGACCATAAACAAGCGTCCCTGGGGCTTTACCGGCAACAGCCTGAAGGCGATTGAAGTCATTTCCGGCCGTACCATCGGTACCGTGGGCTCGAAGCCGGGACAGTTGAAAGGACCCCGGGGGCTTGCCGTTGACGGCGGCGGAAACTTCTGGGTTGCTGATACGAAAAACAACAGGTTGCAGAAATTCAGTCTCGGTGGGCAGCTCCTCCAGGCTGTGGGAAAATCAGGCAGTCTCGAAGGGGAGTTCCGCAATCCGTCGGGGGTGGCGATCAGTCTGAAAGGCAATGTCTGTGTCGCTGATACGGGGAACAAGCGGGTCCAGGTGTTGAACGCCAGAGGCATGTTCCTCGGTATGTTTGGCAAGGAAGGGAAGGGGAGAGGCCAGTTCCAGGCGCCCGTAGACCTGGATGTCGATGAATCGGAGAACATTTACGTCGTTGACCGGGGAAACAACCGGATTGCGAAATTCGACAGCAACGGCTCCCTCATATGGGAAACCGGGAAGGCCGGCAGCGGTGACGGCGAATTTGATGAGCCCGAGAACATACTTGTCTCTCCCGACGGCGAAGTCTATGTGCTCGATGCGGGAAATGCCAGAGTACAGGTGTTCGATCGGGACGGCAACTATCTGCGAAAATTCGGGAACGCAGGAAAAAGGCGGGGTGAATTCAAGTCCCCCTTAGGGTTCGCCATCGAGGACGGCACCCGTCTTTATGTCGGGGACCGCGGCAACAAAAGGGTACAGGTCTTTACCCTCAGGCATACGCCGGCAGTGCCGAAGGGGATCTCGGCACAGGCGCGGGTGAACGAGATCCAGCTTCTCTGGAAGCCGAATGCCGAATCGTACCTCGACCAGTACAAGGTCTACCGCTCCGCGAAGAAAACAGGCGTGTATAAGCTTGTTGGTGTGTCGGCGGACCCCTTTTATTTCGACAAAAACCTTCCGAGCAACCGGACCTTCCACTACCGCGTGAGCGGGAAAGCAAGGGGAGGAAACGAGAGCGCGCGTTCAGATCTTGTATCAGCGGTGACGCCGAGACTGATCCCCTCGTCGCCCCAGAAGGTCCGGGTCGAGCCCTCGGAGAAACAGCTCACCCTCTCCTGGCTTCCGAACACGGAACCGTTTTTCGATCACTACAAGATTTACCGGACGAGACAGATGTCCGACGGTTTTACCTTTCTGACCAAGACGAACAAGACGGTGTACGTGGACCATCCCCTTGCCGATGAGACCCTTTACTATTATCAGATTACCGCCGTGGGCAAAGAGGGCGACGAAAGCAAGCAGAGCGATCTGGTCTTTGTCTCTACTCCCCGGCCGTCGCTTACCGTGCCGCCGATCGAGATCGGTTCGGTGAAACTTGGTGAGATGTTCGCGGCAGCGTACAAATATTACGAATCGCAGCCGCTGGGCACGGTGGTGATCAAGAACAACACGAAACGGATGTACCGGAAGGTAAAAGTCAGTTTCATGATCAAGGAATTCATGGATTTCCCCACGGAAGTCCTGATAAAAAAGGTGCGTCCCGGCCAGAACCTCAAAGTCAAGCTCAAACCCGTCTTCAGCAACAAGATTCTCAGTGTGACCGAGAATACTTCCCTCCAGAGCGAGATTGCGCTGACGTACTATGTACGCGGGAAACCGAGAAAGATAACGCGGAGCTTCCCCGTTACCCTGTACGAGCGGCACGCCATGACGTGGGACCAGAAGGAAAAGGTGGGCGCCTTTGTGACGCCGAGAGACCCGCTGGTGGCCGACTTCAGCAGGTCCGTGATTCGACCGTACGTGGATGCGTACCCCAACTTGAACCAGTCGCTCGTGTACGCCCGGACGATCTATGCGGCCCTGGGCGTAGTCGGTCTCGCCTACATCGTAGATCCCACGAGCCCGTACCAGGAATTCTCCAAGAACACCGCCCGCGTCGACTACCTCCAGTATCCCCGCGATACCTTCGTGAGGAAGAGCGGGGACTGCGATGACCTGTCGATCCTGTTCGCCGCATCCATGGAGAATATCGGCGTGGCGACGGCGCTCGTCGACGTTCCGGGGCACGTGTTCATGATGTTCAATACCGGCGTCCCGGTGAGCGAGAAAAGGACACTCGGGTTCCCATCGTCTCAGCTCATCGTGCACCGGGGGATGGTCTGGATCCCCGTGGAACTGACCCTTGTAGGATCTTCGTTCACCCGGGCCTGGCAGAAGGGGGCCGAGCAATATCGTGACTGGGCCGCGAAGGGCAAGGTCGACTTCGTCGAGATCCGGAAGGCATGGGAATCGTTCAAGCCCGCGACGCTCCGGGGTGCGGGCGGCAAGGTCAGGAAAGTCAAGCGGGTGGACATAGAGAGTAAATTCAGGGGAGAACTCGAGACCCTCGGACAAGAACGGTTGAAACACCTTTCCGCGGTGTATATCGCAATGCTCAAGAAAAAGCCGAAGGACCTCAAGGCCCTGGGGCAGCTCGGCATCTTATACGGGGAGAACGGGATGCACGCGGAGGCGCTCCAGCAATTTCAGAAAATGCTGGCCGTGGACAAGAACAACGCGATTGCTCACAACAATATCGGGAACATAAACTTTATGCAGGAGCGGCTGGATGATGCCCGGCAGGCGTACGAGTCGGCGCTGGCGGCAGAGCCCGGGGATACGGGTATCATGGTAAACCTGGCCAACGTTTTCTTCCGGATGGGAAAGAAAGACATGGCAAAAAAATGGTTCAAGGATGCCGCCGCGATCGATCCGCGGGTGCTGCGGCAGTACGGTGATCTTGCCGCCAGTCTCGGAGTGACGAAATAGGAGGGGAGACCGGCTGGTCGCCCCAACCGGATACTATATGCACAGGGAGGTACTCATTATGTATAGAAAGCCGCTTATCATGGTTCTCTTCGTGGCTCTCTGCCTGACGGTCACGGCAGGCATGTCCGACGCCAAGGGAAAAGGATCGTCCGGTCTTTCGGCCTGGCTCACGAATATTCAGAAAAAAATTTCAGGCATCATGCCGAAAAAGTCACTCGAGATGTCCACGAGTGTCGCCGGGATCCGTGGTTCGAAAGAGCAGGCCCGGTCGAAACTGTACTGGAAAGGCAAGAAAGGGAAAGAGAGCGTTACCGAAGCAGAGCTGACGAAATTCAAGGCCGCGGTGGACCTTGCCCTGAAAGGCGATAAAGCCGCGTCGGTTAAAGAACTGAAGGACTTTATGGAGTTGTATCCCGACAGCGCCATGATACCGGACGCGAAGAAGACCCTCGACATGGTGCAGGCGGAAAAGAAAAAGTAACAAAGAGAGAGACGCAGCTCCTTAGTCTGTTACGAATGAAGTTTTTGTCTAAATGACAAGAAAAATATCCTGAAAGAGGAAAAGCTTTAGACAGGATTAACGGGATTTTAAAAAGGCTAGTTGTGGGATTTTATCCTGCCTGTGGCCTTTAGGCGATACATCCTGTGGAATTCCTCTGGTCCCGCTTATAGCGGGACTAAAGCGGGACCGCGGGATCAAAATGGCCTAACATCAGAATCGGCCAC
>DMKB01000192.1:9578-9717 GCA_003454665.1 Nitrospiraceae bacterium
CCCCGCCATGGCGGGGTTGTCCTGTTTCGGTCGTGTAATGCGGCAGGGAGCATTCCCTGCCCGTTTTTTTCTGGATGTTTTCCATCTAATCTGATAGTCTTGCCCCCATGAGCGAGCAGAAAGCACTCTCCCGCACCCC
>DMKB01000011.1 GCA_003454665.1 Nitrospiraceae bacterium
CATGACGATCTGCCTGCCATGGACAACGATGATCTCCGAAGGGGCCGCCCGACGTGCCACAAGGTGTACGGCGAGGCGATCGCCATTCTGGCCGGAGACGGACTGCTTACCCTGGCCTTCGAGGTCCTTTCAGACCCGCAGAGGCTGAAAGCCGTCGATGCGGCGACAATGGTCTCGATCATTCGAGAGATCGGCACGGCTTCAGGAGTTTTCGGCATGGTGGGCGGACAGGTTGTGGACATACAGTCCGAGGGAAGAGAGATAGATTTTCCCACCTTGGAATATATACATACCCATAAGACCGGAGCCCTCATCAGGGCATCGATCCGGACAGGGGCCCTTGTTGCAGGCGCCGGCAAGGAGCAGCGCGACGCCATGACGCGGTACGCTGAGCAGGTCGGCCTCGCCTTTCAGATTGCCGACGATATCCTGGATATTACCGCCACGGAGGAGGAACTTGGCAAAGATATCGGGAGTGATCTGAAGAAGGGAAAGAAGACCTTCCCCAGTTTCCTGGGCCTCGATGAGTCACGCCGCAGGGCGAATGAGGTCGCCGGCCACGCGATCGAGGCGCTGAAGGGCTTCGACGGGCAGGCAGACCCACTCAGAGAGCTGGCACGGTATATTGTGAAGAGAGTGCATTAATACAATTTCAAATGTCAAAACGCAAAGGTCAAAAGAAGTTCAAATCTCAAAACTGATTATGCTGTGTTGACGAAGTTATTGGTTTGAACTTTGGATTTTGAACTTTGAACTTGCAGTGCGAGGAGTAAACCATGATACTCGACAAAATAAACAGCCCCGCTGACCTGCGGACGATCCCGGAAGAGGATCTCACGCCCCTTGCTGCCGAAGTCAGGGAGGAAATAATCGATGTCGTGTCCCGTGTGGGCGGGCACCTTGCCCCGAGTCTCGGTGTGGTTGATCTGACGATCGCCCTCCATTATGCCTTCGACACGCCGCGGGACCGGATCGTGTGGGACGTGGGGCACCAGGCCTATGCGCACAAACTGCTCACGGGAAGACGCAAGCAGTTCCCGACGCTCCGCCAGTACGGCGGCGTGAGCGGCTTTCCGAAGCGCCAGGAAAGTCCCTACGACCATTTTGATGTCGGCCACGCGAGTACGTCTATCTCCGCCGCCCTCGGTATGGTAGCCGCCCGTGATATCAAGAAGCAGGACTACCGGGTGATTGCGGTGATCGGTGACGGTTCGATCTCTGCAGGGCTGGCATTCGAAGGACTGAACCAGGCCGGGCATCTGAAAAAAGGCCTCGTCGTCATCCTGAACGACAACGAAATGTCCATATCGCCGAACGTGGGGGCGCTGTCGTCGTACCTGAGCAGGCTTATGACCAAGCAGTTTTATACCAAACTGCGTCAGGAAACGAAGAATTTCCTGCAAGGTATCCCGAAGGTGGGAGAGTCCATGTTCCACCTCGCGAAGCGGGCCGAGGAGTCACTGAAAGGGCTTGTTGCGCCGGGCATGTTGTTCGAAGACCTCGGGTTCCAGTATGTCGGCCCCATCGACGGGCATCGTATCGACCACCTCCTCGAAACGTTCAACAATATCAAGGACTACACCTGGCCGGTGCTCGTTCACGTAGTGACGAAAAAGGGAAAAGGATGCGAGTACGCGGAGTGCAGCCCCTCTCAGTACCACGGCACGCCGCCCTTTGACCGCGCGACGGGCGTATCGGGCAAAAAAGCGCCGGTCCTCAGTTATACCGATGTGTTCGGGAGAACCATGGTGAAACTGGCCGAAGAGAATAAAGCGATCATCGCTATTTCCGCGGCCATGTCCGAAGGCACGGGACTTGACAAGTTTGCCGAAATATATCCGGAGCGGTTCTACGATGTCGGCATCGCCGAATCCCACGGTGTTACCTTTGCCTGCGGCCTTGCCGTGGAAGGGATGCATCCTGTCGCCGCGATCTACTCGACCTTTATGCAGCGTGCTTATGACCAGGTTGTCCATGATCTCTGTCTCCAGAACCTCCCGGTTACCCTTGCCCTGGATCGTGCCGGACTCGTGGGCGAGGACGGGCCGACGCACCACGGCGTTTTCGATCTCGCCTATCTGCGTCACCTCCCGAACATGGTCATTATGGCCCCGAAGGACGAGAACGAGCTTCAGCACATGATCAAGACTGCAGTGGAACATTCCGGTCCCACGGCAGTGCGGTATCCACGCGGTTCCGGCTTTGGTGTCGCCATGGACCAGCAGCCGAAGCCGCTGGAGATCGGCAAGGCTGAAGTGATCCGGGACGGTAACGATGTCGTTCTCCTGGCCCTCGGCACCATGGTCCAACCTTCCCTTGACGCGGCGGATCGGCTGCAGGCCGAGGGGATATCGACGATGGTGGTGAACGCGCGGTTCGCGAAGCCCCTGGATGAGGAACTTATCCTTGCTGCAGCCAAAAAGATGGGCCGGGTGGTGACTGCCGAGGAACATGCACTGCACGGCGGTTTCGGGAGCGCGGTGTTGGAATGTCTGTCGTCGGCACGGCTGTCTGGCGTGAAGACCCTGCGGATCGGCCTGCCTGACAGGTTCATCGAGCATGGCGCGCAGAAAATTCTCCGCCAGAAGTACGGGCTGGACGCCGACGGCATCGTCGCGTCGGTCAAGGATTTTGTGGAAAAAACACGGCTCAAGGTAGTAGCGCCGGCGGTGAATATCAGGGCAATGGATGTGTGATACGAACGCGGAATGCGGTAACGGTAACGAGGCCCGTATCGTCGTTCGGCAGAGGGTAGAGACAAGAGGGTTGCGCTATGCCCTATGCGCCATGCGTTCTAAAGGGTGTGGTTTATTCTTTAATCCTGTTGATCCTGTCTAAAGAGAAGATTTATAGTTCTCGTGTTTTATGAGTTACCTATTCCAATGATTATTGTCCGAATTTTCATTTCGAACTCCGCAATCCGAATTTGAACCATTCGCGTCCATTCGTGGCTAACATTCATAACAAGATAAAAAAAATCCGCATCGATCGTCTGCTCGTGGAGCGCGGCCTGGTTGAGAGCCGTGAGCGCGCCCAGGCCCTCATCGTCGCCGGCAAGATACTCATCGACGGCCAGAAGAAAGAGAAGGCCGGCTCGCTGGTTCCCGAGGGAGCGGAAGTCCGCGTCCTCGGTGGAGCGCTTCCGTATGTGAGCAGGGGGGGGCTGAAGCTCGAGGCCGCGCTTCAGGAATTCGCCGTATCAGTCAAAGGCAAGACCGCCATTGATGTGGGGGCATCGACAGGCGGATTTACGGACTGCCTGCTTCAGCACGAAATTCGCGTCGTCTATGCCGTCGATGTGGGATACGGCCAGATGGCATGGAAGATCCGTCAGGATCCCCGTGTCGTCACGATGGAACGGACGAACATCCGGACGCTGGATGCAGCGCTCATTTCTGAACCCGTGGATATTGCCGTTATCGATGTTTCGTTCATATCCCTCGAAAAAGTCATTCCTCCGGTTATGCCGTTACTGGCCCACAGTGGAGAGGTCATCGCTCTGATAAAGCCGCAGTTCGAGGCCGGGAGGGAGCAGGTCGGCAAGGGTGGGATCGTACGCGACGAGGCAGCGCGGGCCGCAGTTGTTCAGCGGATTCAGGCGTTCCTGGGAGGTCTCGGCCTGGATGTGCGGGGCGTGATCCCGTCACCGATTACGGGACAGGACGGGAATGTGGAGTATCTTCTCTATGCGTTAACCACGGATAACCAGAAGTAGGCGCTTTTAAGCGACACAGATAAACACGGATTGAGGAGAAACTCAAAAAGCCGCGAACGTACGCAAATCTTCATAAATAAAATAATCCTATTCTCGTCAGTCTTTTAATCTGCGTCCATCAGTGTCGCCTAGGGGCGCCTACTTTTGGTCATCTGTGGTTTCTTATTCCGTCAGCCTTCCCGCAAACTCCTCTTNNATTTGATATATGCATTAAAACAGGGGGATGGTAACGTCAAGAGGTAACGACGCCCGTTTCGTTTCGCGGTTACGTCGCAAGTGTTCAAAACGCACACCGTGACCCACTTACGATACGGGCCTCGTGACCGCAACCGTTTTACCTTTCTTCAGTCATCCTTCCCGCAAACTCCTCTCCCAATACGACGATCGACTCGATATCCAGGTAGTGCGGCGCATGTTTGTCCAGGAGGAGCGTGCACTGGGCAGGGAAGCCCTCCTCGGGGACCGCGTCCCAGAACAGGAGCAGCACGGGAAAGAGTGGAAAAAACCGGAGCGTATACGCAGCATCGTGGCTGCCTTCGCGGTCCGTTTTTACGCAGCCGAAATTCTCACAGGCCCTTTTCAATTCCTCTACCTTACCGGAGAAATGCCGGGCGATGACCTCCTCGACATGGCCCTTCCATGCCTTGTCCTTCGCGTGGGACTGCGGTATTGCGCTGAAGGAAATCCATTCCCCTGCCGTTGCCGGGGGGGAGGGCATACACAAATGGTTGTAGATGAGAATGGCTGTCCACGGACGTACTTTCTCGCCTGAGTCAGTCAGTACCGCATGTTTCGTCACGACGTATCGCTTATGCAGGAATTCGATCGTGATGGTGTCGGCATCCCGATAGATGGCGCGGAAGAGCCCTGCGGCCTTCTTGAAATCTACGGCCTGAATCTTCTTCTTCAGGGATTCGAGGGCCTGCTCGTACACCGTGCCGGGGGATTCCCTCCTGCCGGTATCGGCATCCCGGAGGGCAGCGCGGTCTTCCTCGGCGATGTCGGGGCAGTCGTCAAGGGAAGCCATGTGCGCCGCAAGCTTCGTTGCGAAACCGAAACAGTTCGGCAACCCGCATGCGCCGCAGTTCGTTTTCGGCAGGAGTTTATATATTTCAATTGCTGTTTTCACGCCGTGTACCTTACCTCTTTTGCGGGCCGGTGTCAAACCGGGAGGGCTGAAAGAGCGCGGTTGAATTTTTTTGAAAAGGATGATATACTTCTGACCATGAATCAAAGCATACTAGTCCAATTCATCAGGAACAACCTCAGCGGACTGCAGCCGCTGGACTACGCCATTCTCGGTGTGGTTGCCGCCATCCTGCTGTTCATGATCGTTTTCCTGTTCCGCAAACTCTTTTCCCTCCTGTTCAGGAAAGTTCACACGGCATCAGGATCAGCATCAGGCATATCTGTTTTAAAGGGCGGCGGTGTTTTCGCGCACCAGGAACTGTTTGAGCTTTCCGCGGCAGAGCGGGGGGCCTTCGAGCGGCAGGTATCCGCCATCAACGAGACCTTCGCGTCCCTTGCCGGAACGTATCGGGAAAAGAAGTCCCAGGGAGCAGTGCCTGAAGACCTGAGTGAACGTCTGCTGAACTATTCGCTTTCCCTGCGGGGTTCCTTCATGGAGGTTATTGCCGCAGCCAACGCCTTTCTCGTTTTCGAGCGTTTGAAATTCCTTCTCGTCATGTATTCCCACGCCGGCATCGAGGAGCGCTTTCCCGATTCCCCGCGGGCCGGGGAACTCGCGCAACAGCTGAATGTCATCAGACAACGGATAGTCGATCCACTGCTCGCCGCGAACCGTGCCGCCCTTCCCGACCCCGTGGCATTTTTCAATCAATTTACCGTTTCCGGCACGGGGAAATACGACGTCGAGGTTTTTAACAGGGAAATGGACAGCATCTACGAAGCCATGAAAACCTACGTTGAACGCTTCCTGAGAACCAAAAAGAAAGTCGCCCTGGTGGCGGAAGTGACCAAGGTATGAAGTAAGCCTGAAAAGCAGTGCCCTTCTGTTGCCCCTCGACGTCGGGTCATTTTCTGAAGTACCCCGGCATCATTCCCGTAAAATAGCTCATACAATAGACTCTGCTGCGCATGGAAGTAATGTCAAAAGTTTTGCCACAGAGCACATCCCGCGGAGCGGGACAGGCCCGGACACAGAGAACTTCTTGAAAAACAGTTCATTAGACACGTTCTCTGTACACTCCCCTTTGCCAAACCTAAAAAACCTCGTATTTATCTTTTTAACAATCTATGTGTGAAGATTTTAACCGTTAATCCTTATTTCTTATTCTAATCTTTTATCTTCTCTACAGTCCTTTTTTCTCTGCTTTTCTCTGTGCCCTCTGTGGCTAAATAGCTGTATTTTTTTCATAGAGCTTTTGACACTACCCGCACGGAGCCGGACTGCGGGAGGGGCTCCACGGTATGTCTTTCGCGGATAAAACTCCCTCTCTCAACAAAATTATTTGGTATACTAATAAGTATCTCATAGCCAAAGGAAGGGGGATGCGTATGTTCAAGAAGCTGATAGAGACGAAAGACGATGTTGCTTTGACGGTCCTGCGGGTATTATTGGGAGTTGTCTTTTTTCCGCATGGAGCACAAAAGGTCCTGGGAGTTTATGGTGGAGGCGGTTTCAGCGGCACCATGGGGTTCTTTACCGAAACGCTGGGGATTCCATGGATCTTTGCTTTTCTCGCTATTATCGCTGAATTCTTCGGCGCCCTCGGCCTGATTTCCGGGCTGCTGACACGGGTGGCTGCTTTCGGTCTCGCCTGCGTCATGGTCGTTGCCACCTTCATGCTCCATGTACAGCACGGCTTTTTCATGAACTGGTCTGGTAAGCAGGGGGGTGAAGGATTCGAATACCATATCCTGGTCCTGGCCATTGCCGTTGCCTTGATGATCAGGGGTGGAGGCAAGTGGTCCGTCGACGGGATCCTTGCAAAGAAGATGTAGCAGAGCAAGACGAAATGAGGAAGTCCTGAAGGAGGCCCGAATGCGGGCCTCCTTTTTTCATTCGGCAGCTTCGGGCCGATGTTCGACAGGATTGACTGGATATTTACGTTCTTGATCATCCCAGGGGACTTGGTCTCGGATGTCTAAATGCAGAAGTTGTAGAAAGCTCGAGGGATGCATGATTCATCATAAAATGTCACGCGTTCAGGGACAGGTAAATTACCTGTACTTTGTGCGCTTTTTTTTGCTATACTCCTTTTGTAGCAATTGATTCCACGGTGAGGAGGTCTCCGCATGTTCAGAGACTTGATTCGGACGGAGAATGACGAGGCATTGACGGTTTTGCGGGTCATGCTGGGAATTGTTATCTTTCCCCACGGAGCGCAGAAGCTGCTCGGTTGGTTCGGTGGTTACGGCTTCAACGCGACCATGCACTGGTTCACGCTGCAACTCGGGATACCGTCTCCCTTCGCCTATCTGGCGATTCTTGCCGAATTTTTCGGGGCACTATTCCTGCTCTTCGGGTTCCTTACCCGCATTGCCGCATTCGGTATCAGCTGCGTCATGGTCGTCGCGGTATTCATGCTTCATATTCACCATGGTTTCTTCCTGAACTGGAGCAACAGGCAGGGAGGAGAAGGCATCGAGTTCCATCTCCTGGTAGTTGCAATCGGCGTCGTCCTGATGATGCGGGGCGGTGGTAAATGGTCCATTGACGAGATGATGAATTGAGAGCAAGGTTCAAGGGCTAAAGACTTCTTTGCCGCGAATTGACACGAATAGAAGCAAAAAAAGCATTTGGCCGCAGATTGACGCGGAAACGTCGGATAACAGACCCAGGCAAAGAACGTATCTGCGAAAGGCCACAAAGGAACACGG
>DMKB01000357.1 GCA_003454665.1 Nitrospiraceae bacterium
GACCGATATCGACCATGATCGAGACACCGGCGAGGGTATAGCCGAATACGCTCGCAACGAGGGCCGAACGAACCAGCGGATGATACCGTCCCCGGTTCGCCACGTACACGAGGAGTGCCATAGCGTATCCCCCGCATCCCAGTGCCGTGCCGACCACTACGTCATAGGCGATCCAAATTCCCCACGGGTATCCGTCACTCATATTCGAGACAGCCCCGATGCCGAAGATATAGCGGTAAAGAACAAGCGCGGCACCCAGCACCAAGAATGCCGTCAGCACCTTGAAGGGTTTCGTCAGGATGTTACCGCCAACCGGTTTGCTCTCTTCAGACATAATGGTTTCTCCCTCAGGCTGGATTATTCATCCTTTTTCGTATTTCGGTGAACGACGTAGAGCAGGCCGCCGAGAAAGACGATCGGTGCGATCAACCCTTTGTAAATCGTGTGGTGCAGTCCCTCGGAACGCGCGGCAATGGGCAGCTCCCTGAGCTTCGGCAGACCGAGTTTTTCAAAGGGCACATTCGCGAGCACCAGATATTGCGTACCCCCGCCTTCTTTTTCTCCATACACATGATTGAGGTATGGCGTTACCTTGCGTTCCACCGAATACGTCGAATCGACCGTTCCTATCGGATAGGTCTGATAGGTGCCTGGCTCATAGGTCAAGCGCTTCTTG
This sequence comes from Nitrospiraceae bacterium, assembly GCA_003454665.1. Lineage (GTDB taxonomy): Bacteria > Nitrospirota > UBA9217 > UBA9217 > UBA9217 > UBA9217. The sequence continues at coordinate 677 of DMKB01000357.1, forward strand.
GCTTCAAGCAGCAGGTCTTCCACTCTTCCGAAGATCGAGGCGCCGGTGGGACAGAACTCGCAGCACGCCGAATACTTCCCCTCTGCGATCCGGTGATCACAGAGCTGGCATTTCCTGATCTGTGGAAACGGGTCGTCCCACTCGAATTTAGGGATGTTGTACGGACAGGCGATCTGGCAGTACCGGCAGCCGATGCAGGCATTCTTGTGATAGCCGACGATCCCCGTTTCCGGATCCTTGGTCAGCGCAGAAACCGGGCAGGCGGACACGCAGGCCGGATCGACGCAGTGCATGCAGTGCCGCTTGACATACGAATAGCCGCCGGCCTCCTGGTCCTTCGAACTGGCATCGCCGTCCTGGTAGAGTTTGATGACATTCAATGTTTTTGACGAGAGATCCAGGGGATTGTCCCACAGGTTGTCGGGTGATGAGAAGTCCGGCGGCATCTCATTATTCTGCTTGCAGGCCGATACACAGGCCTTGCATCCGATGCAGACCGTGGCGTCATACAGAATGCCGAGGGCATCCGGGAGACGTTCCAGCGAAGCCCGGGCATCTGCCTGCTGAGAGCCCGCCGCCAGCATGAGGCCGCCGCCGGCCGCGACCTTCAAGAAATCTCTTCTCTTGATTTCCATGGCCTATTTCTCCCCGGTATCCGTCGTTCCAGACCCAGACGGTCCTTTGCCTTTCTTGCCGAGGTTCTTGATGACCTTGGCACCGGCCCCCAGTGCGGCACCTGCTGCACCGGCGACCACCGCCGTGGCGGCTATGGTCGCGCCTTTTCCCTGTTGCTCAACCACATGGGGGTAGGTGTTCGGCGGGGTCACGTGATGCAGCCGAGCATGGGTAAACTGTGGGATAAAGAATCCCACATTCGACTCGGAGCAGCCGAAACAGGGGTGGCCCGTGCCGACGGGCCAACTCCCTGCACCTACGTCTCCAAAGAGGAGCGTCGGGCAGTTGTTGAAGGTCTCCGGACCTTTGCACCCCAGCTTGTACAGGCAGTACCCCTTGCGGTGGTTCTCATCGCCGAACTCGAGGGCGAATCGCCCGGCGTCGAAATGGGGACGGCGTTCACAATTCTCGTGAATCAGACGGCCATAGGCGAATTTCGGCCTGCCCTGATCGTCCAGCTCCGGCAGTTTCTTGAGCGTCAGGTAGTAAAGTACCGTGGAAAGGAAGTTATAGGGATTCGGAGGGCAGCCCGGAATGTTAACGATCGGTTTGTCCGTGACGATCTTGTGAACAGGCGTCGCACCCGTCGGATTCGGGGGTGACGACGGAATACCTCCCCAGGAGGCGCATGATCCTATGGCGATCACTGCAGCCGCATCTGCCGCTGTCTCCTTGAGCGTGTCGAGCATCGTCTTTCCGGCTATCATACAGTAGATACCGCCGTCCTTCGTCGGCACCGAACCGTCCACGACCAGGATGTACTTTCCCTTGTTCTCTTTCATGGAGTGCTCTTTCGCCTCTTCGGCCTGGTGTCCTGCGGCAACGCTCAGGGTTTCGTGATAGTCAAGAGAAATAAGATCGAGGATCAGATGTTCGAGGGTCGGGTGGGTCGCGCGGAGCAAGGTTTCCGGACAGGCGGTGCAGGCTTGGCCTGAAATCCAGATCACCGGAGGCCGTTTCGGGCTCGCGATTGCCTCGGCGATTTTGGCCCCCATTCCGAGGGGCAACCCCATACCCGAAGCCAATACTATGCAGAACTTCATAAAGTCCCTGCGTGATACCCCGCCAAGCTTCTCACGGATGAGGCTGAAATCTCGGTTCCTCATAACGCCCCCTCATTTAATGGTAAAATATATTTTTTAGCATACAGGTTTAAGGCTGCAGGTACTGACCGGACTCTATTCTTTATTCAGGAATCTAGTGTTATAATAGCATAAACAGTGCCAGAATCAACGTATTGATTATGCGTATAATTTCAAAAGAAATAGAGCTACCGTTGACGAATTTCGCTCAATTTCTGTAACATTTTGTAACGCAAATTTGACTTGCTTTTAATCTTCTCTGTTCAAACGTAAAATGACAAACATGTGGTCCTCGCGATGACACGTGGTGCCGTCATCGCGAGGAGAATAAGAGTCAAAATCGACGTGTGTCGGTTACTTGAACGTCTTCAGGATATAGCGGGCTATCGCCTTTGCATCTCCATCAGGGACTGCTTTTTCGCTAAAGGGCGTCATACCCGGCCCAGGCTTTCTCATATTCCTCACAATATCATCTACTGTCTTAATATTATTGGCATCACGATCCTTTTTACTGAGCGTCTTTTTTGCGTTAATGATATTCCCCCCGTTGGGATGACAGACCTGGCAATACTGCTTAAAGAGCGCCTCCCCGTTCTTTCCAGCCGCCGATGTATCGACGGCGGCGATTATTCCCATACAACAGAGCGCAACAACAAGCGCGACTACGGTAACGGCTTTTTTCATGAGTTACTCTCCTTTCGTAGATCACCATATTTTCAAAAGTTTTGCCACGGATAGCCTAAAATCAGAAGCGGCCACTCGTAGCCTAAAATCAGAAGCGGCCACTAGTAGCCTAAAGTCAGAAACGGCCACTCGGGGCACAGAGAATTTCTTGAAAAATGATACAGTACACACGTTTTCCGTTCCCTCTCCCTCTGTGTATTCTTAAAATACCTCGCATTTATCTTTTTAACAATCACTGAGTGAAGAATTTATCGGTGAACACCCATGCAGAAGGAACATCCGGTTCGCAGGACGTGCTATAGTTAGTATAACTCAGCGGGCAAATTTTGCAAGCTAATTGAGATAATACTTTTTTCGTAACCAATGATGATACAAGCGTCCGGCAAACAGACTGCGTTCCTGGGTATCATTTTCATCGCGTCACTTGCGAGCATTACGTACGAAATTACTCTCCTGCGGATCTTTTCCCTATCACTCTGGTACCATTTTGCCTTCATGGTCATCAGCATCGCCATGCTCGGTCTCGGCGCGAGCGGGACCCTCCTTGCCCTTTATCCCCGGCTAAAGCAGAGCAGGGCCATCCCACTTCTCAGTCTGCTCCTGGGGATCAGTATTTGCCTCTCGTACTTTCTCGCGAACAGCATACCCTTTGATCCGGCACGCCTTCCCTGGGACCGGATACAGCTTCTCTATATCAGCCTGTATTACAGCGTACTTCTGGCCCCGTTCTTCTGCTTTGGCCTGATCGTCTCGATAGCCTTCTCCACCATGACCGCCCCGACAGGATATATCTATGCCGCTGACCTGGCCGGGGGAGGCGCAGGCGCGATCCTGACGTTCCTCTTTCTCTCCCTTGGCAGCCCTGAGCAGACCGTATTGATTATCTCGATCTTCCCGCTTCTCGCAACGATGACGCACCCCGGCAGAACGATCAAGATACTCGCCACGGTATGCGTCCTGATCGTCCTGAGCCTCCTGTACAGGGGCCCGCAGTTCCTTGCGCCGCGGGTTTCCCCCTACAAACCGCTCCAGGTCGCCTTGCAATTCCCTGGTGCAGAACATATCAGTACGCTGTACAGTCCCTATTCACGGGTAGACCTGTTCAAGAGCCCTGCCGCCAGATTTGCTCCGGGACTCAGCTTCAAATACCTGGAAGACCTGCCGGATCAGACAGGCATCACGATCGATGGAGGCGCCATCCATGCGATCACTGATGAACGGAACCAGGCCAAACTCGACTTTATCAATTACCTGCCCTCGGGCATTCCCTATATCCTCTCCCGGAAAGAAGATGTGCTGATACTCGAACCCAAAGCCGGCCTTGGGGTCCTCATGGCGAAACACTACGGGTCAAAGAATATATATGCCGTGGACTCGAATCCACTCGTCATAGAGGCAGTCCGCAGGCAGGGGAAGCAGATTGCATCGAACATCTATGACAACAACACCTGGACGGGCATGGGGAGATCATGGCTCGCCTCATCAACAAAGCGCTTCGACATCATCGACCTGTCGATCATGGGCGCCATGCCCTCTTCATCGTTCGGTTTTTCCGAAGATTACCGGTATACCGTCGAGGCCTTTGACGTGTACATAGAATCCTTGAAACCGGAGGGATTCCTGTCACTCACCCTGTTCATCATCCCTCCGTCGAGAACGGAACTACGGCTCCTCAATACCATCATGGCTGCCGCTGAGCAGCTCGGGATACAGGATGCCGCGCAGCACATTGCGGCAATACGAAGCTGGGGAAGTCTGACGCTGCTGTTCAAGAAATCACCGTTGACGTCAGATGACGTCAAGAGGATAAAGCGGTTCAGTCGTACAATGAGGTTCGATCTCGTCACCTATCCCGGCATTCAGGAGAGCGAGAGCAATGTGTATATCAAAACTCCGGACAATGCATACTATCATTCCTTTCAACAGATCAGCCGTCCACAAACCCGGGTACAATTCGAGAACGCCTATCCCTTCGACATTCGCCCCGTTCACGATGAAAATCCGTTCTTTCATTATTATTTGAAATTCAAGCATATCGGGAGTATCTACCAGCTCATGGGGAAAAAGTGGCAATTTTTCATCGAGGAGGGGTACCTGCTGCCGATCCAGTTCCTGCAAGCAAGCCTGCTGAGCATCGTACTGATCGTTCTGCCGCTCCTGAGGTTGAGAACGGCCCGAGCACGTCCCGGCTCCCCGAACCTCATGCTTCTGCTTCCCTACTTTGCCTGTCTCGGGCTGGGATTTCTGTTTATCGAAGTATCGTTCATCCAGAAGATGATCCTCGTGCTCGAAACACCAGCCCATGCGGCAAGCACGGTTATTGCCTCACTCTTGATCAGTTCCGGTATCGGGAGCGCATTGAGCCAGCGCAGGGGTCGGTTGAGCAGACCGGCGGTGCTGCTGGTCCTGGCGGGGATCGCACTTGTGTACAGCTTCATGCTTCCCTGGACCATGTCCAGCATTGCTCATTTCTCCACGACCATAAAGATCGCTCTGGTTTTTCTGCTGCTCATGCCGGCAGGCGCGCTCATGGGTATTCCCTTCCCCCTTGGACTGACGTTCATCGGGAGGACCCGGCCGGAGCTCATCCCCTGGGCCTGGGCAATCAACGGCTGTTTCTCCGTACTCGCTCCGATACTGGCGGTGATGCTCGCCCTGTCGACGGGCTTCAATATGGTCATTCTTGCCGGTGCGTCTATGTATTGTCTGGCATTTGCTTTATTAGCACGCGCGCAAAAAGCTGCGGGCTGATGATCCGCTCTGAGGGGGGAAAAAGCTCTTTGCAGCTTATGGTGCATTGACGGAGAAGGCGGCCCCGCGATCGATGCCCGAGCAGAGCTAATGCTCTTTCCGCATCTCACCGACCATCGGAACGAATCTGACCGGGATCAATTGCCTGACCTCCAGCTCCCCTTTTTTCTTCGTTGCCAAGGTCAACATCTGGTAATAGACGGTACTCCCGAGGGGAAGGATCAGCCTGCCGCCCTCCTTGAGCTGCTTTATGAGATGCGGCGGTATGTGGTTCGCCGCAGCTGATATGATGATTGCGTCAAAGGGCGCATGTTCCTTCCACCCGAAGTAGCCGTCGGCATATTTGACGGTAATGTTCTTATAACCGAGCTTTTTGAGCCTTTTTGCCGCCCTGTCCGCCAGGGTCCTGCGTATTTCAATGGTATAGACTTCTTTTACGATCTCGGCGAGGACCGCAGCCTGATAGCCTGAGCCGGTTCCGATTTCGAGAACACGGTCCGTCGCCTTGAGCCGTGCTGTCTCGGTCATCAGCGCAACAACATAGGGTTGGGATATCGTCTGCCCCTCTCCGATAGGAAGGGGATAGTCCGCATACGCCCGATCGCGCAGGCGCTTTTCTACGAGCAGGTGCCGCGGAACCGTACGCATGGCCTTCAGAACTGCGCTGTCTTTTACTCCCCGTCCCTCGATGTCCTTTTCGACCATCTCCTGTCGTTTCTGCACATACCGGTCAACAGCAAACGTCGGTAACGGAGAGAAGAGAAAGAAGAATGCGCACAAAAATAACGGCATTATGCCATTCACCGTATGAACCTTATGGGCACACTGTTTCTCGTATGAGTCCGCCTTCATCATGACTATAGTATAACCGGAAAAACAACGGTTGGCAGTACATTTACCCGGATAAATCCTCGGGCCAGGCACGCATGAGCGGGAATACGGTTCTGTCAGAACGGTTGCATTACGATTCTGTGTCAGGAGCAGGTCGCGCGTGTATAACCAAATAGCCAGAAAACAGAATGAGCAGGCCGCCACCGAGAGCAGTAATGGAAGGGATTTCCGAGAGGAAAAGGAATGCAAAGGGAACAGCAGCGAGCGGTTCGATATAGCCCAGGATCGCCGCGTGCTGCGCCATCACTCTTCTGAGCCCGCTGAAGTAGAGCATGGGTGCCACGGCAGAGTGCATGACCCCGCCGATCAGGAGCAGCAGCATGGAGCGCAGCGTCAGGTGATGATCGGTCAGGAAGGCCATTGGCGCTGTGGCAGCAGCATTGACCCAGAGCATGATCACTATGGCAGTCCAATGGAGTTCGAGAACGCTCAGCCGCCTCGAAAAAATAATGAGAAGGGCGTAGAACAGACCTGAGGCAGTCCCGCTGAGAATGCCGGGCATCTGGCTCTGGTCAATGTGCAGGCCTCCCCCGTTCAGCACGATCATGACCATGCCGATGACTGCCAGGGGCAGCGAGAAGAGCGTCACTTTCTGTATGCGCTCGGCTATCATGACCGGGGCGAGGACAGCGACGAAAAGGGGCGCGGTGTAGTGCGTAAACACTGCATTGGCGATCGTCGTATGCGCCAAGGCATAAAAGAAGGTGATGTTATTGGCCAATATTGCCAGGGAAAGGGCAAGAAAAAACCAGCGCGACTCTTTTCCGGCGAAGAGGTGCAGCCTGCCGGTGCCTTTCAGATAGGCAGGAACAACCATGCCGGCGATCAATGCAGTGTAGAAGAGAATAACAACGGTCGGGAGGGCGAGCCAGCGTATCATCACGCCCCAGGTGCTCCAGATCAGCATGGCCGCGATGATTTTGAGGTAAGGCTTCATGGTCAAAGGATAGATAGTTTCAAGGGTCCAGCAGCAAGGGGCAGGGGAAAATCTGAATCTTTACGTTATCACTGATATGCCCTAAGGCTTGACCCATACCCCCTGCCCCTGGTTGGCAAAGCTCATGTCCATGGCGCTCGACGGATGGCCTTCGGCGGACGCAGGTTGATCAACCGGCCCTCGCCCGGGATGTTGACCTGGGCGAGGGAAATGTTCCGTCCCCTCCGGCAAGGCTACGCTGATAACAGGCCGCTTAGTAGCGGTAGTGCTCCGACTTGTACGGGCCTTCCTTGGGCACGTTGATGTAGGCGGCCTGCTGGTCGGTCAACTCGGTGAGCTGTGCGTTCAGTTTCTTCAGCTGCAAGCGGGCGACCTTCTCATCAAGATGCTTGGGCAGCGTATACACACCAATGGGATACTTGTTGGAGCCCTTCTCAACTTCAGTCCACAACTCGATCTGCGCGATGGTCTGGTTGGCAAACGACGACGACATCACGTAGGACGGGTGCCCGGTGGCGCAGCCGAGGTTCACCAGGCGCCCCTTGGCCAGCAGGATGATACGCTTTTTGTCCGGGAAGATGATGTGGTCAGTCTGCGGCTTGATCTCTTCCCACCGGTATTTCTCCAGCGAGGCGACGTCGATCTCGTTGTCGAAGTGGCCGATGTTGCAGACAATTGCCTGGTCCTTCATCTTCGCCATATGGTCATGCGTGATGACATGAAAGTTTCCGGTGGAGGTGACGAAGATGTCGGCCTTGTCGCAGGCGTAATCCATGGTCACCACGCGGTAGCCTTCCATCGCGGCCTGGAGCGCGCAGATCGGGTCGATTTCGGTGATCCACACCTGGGCGGACAATGCGCGCAACGCCTGGGCGGAGCCCTTGCCCACGTCGCCGTAGCCGCAGACCACGGCGATCTTGCCGGCGACCATTACGTCGGTGGCGCGCTTGATGCCGTCCACCAGCGATTCACGGCAGCCGTAAAGGTTATCAAACTTCGACTTGGTGACGGAGTCATTCACGTTGATGGCGGGGAACTTGAGCTCACCGCGCTCGTGCATCTGGTACAGGCGGTGCACGCCGGTGGTGGT
>DMKB01000267.1 GCA_003454665.1 Nitrospiraceae bacterium
GAACCCGCGAAGTCCCGCTTCACGAGGCGGTCGGCGATTTCCCATGCTATGTCCTTCGTCGCAATCATGGGAAATTTCAAATCGCCCCTGGCGGCGCTGCCGTTGATACCTTTCCTCTTGATCAATTCGATGCCCCAGAGCAGGTTTTCCATGAAGTAGCCTGGCCGCAGATGCAGGACGTTTAAGCCCTCGATAGCGTTCAGCCAGTCTTCCTGGCGGTGCAGGCCCCTGATGAGGCCGTTCCCTTCAGGCAGCTCGGCGCCGACGCTCGACAGGTTCACGACGTGAGTGGTCCCCGCAGCCCGGATGGCCTTGGCGATACTGCCGCCGACGTCGTCTGCATAGCCGATGAAATCGTCCGCTCCGTAATTCGGCGGTATCAGGGTGAAAATAGCGTCAGCGTCCTCGAAGGCCCTGGTCAGGAACTCCGCGTCGAGTGCGTCACCGACCATTCCCTCGGCGCCCCTGCCCACGATCTGCCGAAGCCTGTCGGCGGTCCGGGCGACGACGCGTACTTTTTCACCCTTTTTGAGCAGAATGTCTGCCACCTTGCTTCCGATATTTCCTGTTGCTCCCAGTATGGTATACATTGGCCACCTCCTTGGCGGTACAATAACGAATGACAGTTTAAACAGGATAACAATAATCCTGTTTATAGTTTAAGCCTAGCACGATGACGGGATCATGTCAAGGAAATGGGAGCAGACCTGGCGGGGCGGCGACTCAGGTCAGAGCGAAGACGTCGGAGATGAAGCGGGGAAGGGGCTTTAGGTCCTCGTGGTAATATCGGGCCTTGTACCGCGGTGATACCTGATGCGGCTCGCGAGACTAGACTGGCTGCCTTCTAACACTTCGATTCGATATAAGCCTCCAGGGCCTGTTTGGTTTCTTGAGAGAGATCATTGAATTTAATCCCGTAGTGGAAGGCGCCGAAGCCGCGCGCCTGAGTGGTGGACCTGACGACTTCGGCAGAAGCCTGGATACTGAAGCCTGTGGGAAGAAAGAAGGAGCATACGATCCTGTCGCCAATTGTAAGGGTCTTATCCATTTCGATGAGCATGCCGGTGGCGCTGATATTTTCCGAGCGGCAGAAGAACGAGACGGTATTGTGCGTACCGTCGACGGCAACGGTCAGGAGAACCCGGCAGGATGTCCTCGCTGAAATGCTGAGCAGTGCCCGCCACTTATCCAGGAGAACCGTGGTATTTACCGGTCTGGTCATTATGGCGTTCGCCTTACATCGCGAGGCTTCGTCGATTTCGGACTGCACATTCGCGCACAGGATGATTATCGAAACCTTCGACAGGTCCGTATCATTCCTGACGGTGGAGCAGAATTGCTCGCTGCTCAATCCCGACCGTTTGAGCTGGAGAACGACGAGATGAGCCTTCTCCACGCGATGGATATCCAGGGTCTCTGCGATGGATTCTGCTGAAAATAACGTCATGCCTTCCCTGTTCAGAAAGCTTTGCTCTTCCTTGAGAACCATTTTGACGTCGTGGGGTATGATTATTTTTCTCATTGTTTCAGCACCGGCATCGGGACACATTCAGTGATATCGCAATGAAGGCGAAAGGGGTGATCGTCCACCCCGGCACGTCCCGCTGGACGACCTCGTTCGATATACGTGTAAGTATAGCATAAAAAAACGGGGGGATTCTGGCCCGAAGAAGCCGTATATGCCTCCGATATAGCAGTTTGCTCTGTATGTGCACGATTCTGTGCGTAGCCGGCGGGCTGTTGCGATGTTGATTTATGTCGCAGCAATCTACGGTATGCAGTCAGTGCTCCCGTCCTATTGTTATACTGTTTTACCGTATCACGATTGCGGACAGGCGGGAACGAGGCGGTACGGGACGTTCATTTTTTAACGGGCCAAGCCTTCTCAGGAAGGGCGTCGAGAATACCTTTCAGTTCCTCTGCAAGGGCTGTATAATCGCCGTTTTGATTGAACAGGACGGCGACGTTCACCTCGTCCCGGCGGCGCTGCATGGCGAGCGTGAATGTCCCTCCGAAACGTCCGAAGAAAACACCATACCCGTTGTCGGGAACGGCGGCCCATCTGCCGGTCCTGGGATCGAGGAGCGGCGTGCCGTGTCCCATGTGATAGCTGCGCAGAAACAGGGCCATGGCCTCGGCAGATCCGATAAGCCCCAAGCCGCGCTGAAGGTTGGTCTCCACGCCCGGTCCCGGCGCAGCAGCGCGTTTTTTCGGGAGGATACTGCTTCGAATATGATTCCCCGACGAGTACCATGGTTCGCGATGGTCCCGGTCTGCCGGCAGATCATAGGCAAGGCCCACGCCGGCGGCAGGGCGGATGACGTTGTTTTTCAGGAACTGAAGGAGGTCTCCGGTGATGACCTGAATCACGTAGCGCGCGACACCGTAGGCCGAATTACTGTATTCCTTCTTCGTCCCCGGGGTGAAGCGAAGCGGCCGGGACAGCAGCCAGCGGACAGCGTCTTCTGCCGATGCTTTGCCTCGAATGCCGAGATCGTTTTCGATTGTTCGCCGCGCCTGGCCGGGCAGGTGTTCGAGGCCGCTCCGGTGCTCCAGGAGGTGTTCAATGGTGATGTCATTGAGACGGGGATCAGGATTCGCCCCGCCGGGCAGGGTCATGCCGAAGGTCTCGAGGAGGGGGAATACCGGGGTGCTGAGTTGCAGCCGCTCCCCCGTCGGCAGCGGCGGGTTCTGGCTGATCAGGACCTTCATCGCGGCCTTGGTGATGAGCTTGTCAAGGCTGGCCAGTCGCATGAGGGCGTCGGGCTGGATGGGGATCGTCCGGTTTCTGTCGGTGTAGCCGAAGCCCTTTGCAATGACAAGGCGATTTTTTTTCATGACGGCAAGGGTGCCGGAAGGTATAAGGTTGTCCTGCATGAACCGTTGTACGGTACGGCTGATGATCTCGAGGGACGGCGCCGGCTCCCGTCCCGTAACCGGCAGGTCAAGGCGGGGAAAGACGGCAAGCCCGACATCCACATACTGCGGGCCCCGCTGGTTCCGGCAATGAACGGCAATGACGTTCCTGCCGGGGTGAAGGGCTTCCCGGCCCGCTGCAGACAATGGGACAAAACCGTAGGTGCTTTGCCGGCCTTTTTTTCGCGCAGCCAGGACCCCGTTCAGATAGACAGCGACATCTTCATCATGCTGTATCCAGAGACCCGGCAATTCGTCTATGCCCGCTTCGAGGGAGAAGGCGCGACGCATCCAGATCTCCGGTGAGCTCCAGGCCGTTCCGATGGGGGCGGTCTTTTTTTTCGAGCCGAACCCGGCCTTTCCGGTATGCCAGTCCGCGTCGGCATAGTCCGGCTCGAACCAGTCTCTTGACGGCTTCTTCGTCGTATACTGCCAGGGAATGGCTTTTACCTCGGCCGTAGGCACGATGAACCGTGAATACTCGGCGGGTGACAGCGAGCTCTCGATGTAGATCCGCGGCCTTCCCCGGCCCTCTCCGGCGTTGCTGTCCGCCGTCGATGATTCCGCCGGGACTGACCTGTCCCGGTACGCAGAGGTATTCGACGGGCCTGTAGCCGAATCCCGGTCTCCCGGCGGGCGTGGAGACAATCCGTCCAACAGCAGAAAGAGCAAGGCGCAGATAAAGATCAGGATGAGCCAGAAAAGCCTTTTTTTTAAAAAAG
>DMKB01000070.1:0-2987 GCA_003454665.1 Nitrospiraceae bacterium
ACTGCAAATGCCTGTCTCGCGCAACCAAAAGGTGGCGCTTTTAAGCGAGTCGCCAGGCACGCGAAGAAAACCAAAAACTATTACTTTTGAAAACCTGAACCATTTGGATGATGCTGTTTACCAGATTACGTTTATAATTTGTTTCTATGATCCTAACTCTTTTTTCAGTTCAGTCTTTCTTTGCGTCTTTGCGTCTCTGCGCGAAAACGGTTTTTCTTCGGGGGCGCGTTCTTGCCTGTCCATGCATGGCAATAACGTTGTTTCAACGAAAATACGAAAGAGTCAAAAAATCTGTTACATCTCCGGCGCGAATAGTTCTTTCAATGCGGAAAATTCATGAATAACATGATCCGGCCCTGCCGTCCGCAATTCCTCCTCGGACCGGAAGCCATAGGTCACGGCACAACTGATAATGCCCGAGGCCTTGCCTGCCCGTGCGTCCGTTGTCCCGTCTCCCACGATGACCGTACGATCTTTCGGCACCCCGAAATCGTTCACGATTTTGAGAATCGAGTCGGGAGCAGGCTTGAGCGGCAGACCGCTGTCTGCGCCGATGACCAGCGAAAAGAAGGGCCTGATGCCGAGACGTTCAAGGATGGGCTCCGAAAAGTCACGCGTCTTGTTCGTGATAACCGCCATGGGCAGGGGGGAAAAATACGCAAGCGTCTCCTTGACCGACGGGTAGAGGGTCGTGTGGTTCACGAGGTTCCGGCGATGGTGCTCGCTATAAATGGGCTCCGCTTCGGCGGCAAGCGCGGCATCCCCCCCGCATGCGCGGTTCAGCAGCATCAGGATCCCGTCGCCGACGTAACGCTGAACGGTCTCGACGGCAAGAGATTCCCGGCCGAGTCGCGTGAGCGTATAGTTGACGGAATCGGCAATGTCCTCGAGTGTGTTTGCGAGTGTACCATCGAGATCAAATATGAAAAGACTGACAGGTCTCATGGGGAGAATCATTGTTCGCTATCCAAGCTTATTTTTGATAATCCGGACAGGCCGGGACCAGAATCTTGTTCGCCACGAAGACACGAAGGCGCGAAGAAAGGCCAAAGAATTTAGACAGGATCAATAGCCTAAAGGCCACAGGCAAGATGAGATCTTTTTTTCAAGATACCGGATTCCGGATGCCTGTTTACTGTTTACTGTATACTGAATACTGACTACTGTCTCACGTCTGTTGTCTGAATTCTGTCTCCTGTCTACTGTCTCCGGCCTACTGACTACTGACTCCTGAGTGCTGACTACTGTTTGTAACGCGCAATGCTACGAAGCCAGCGAAAGCCCCAGGTAGTTCCTCGGATTACGAGAAGCGAACTGAAGGGCCTGCTCCAGGGGTACCCCGAGTGTCACCAGATTCCGTACGGCGTCCGACAAGGTTATGCCACTCCCCAGCAGAGCGCCGCCCGGTCCCCGTATGGGGCCTTTTCCCCAGCCGGGCCCCTTGACGGAATCCGACACCAGAATGATCTTGTCGGAGGACTTCATGTCAAAGAGCATCTTCAAGCCCTGGGGATGGAGATGCACCATGTCGGCGATAATTTCGACATACATGTCCTCGTCCATGAGTCCGAAGCCAGCCAGGCCCGGTTCCCGGTGATGGAAACCCCGCATCGCATTGAAGAGGTGCGTAATGCCCGTGGCCCCTGCCCGTTTTCCCTCCTCGGCCTGCTCGAACGTGGCGTCGCTGTGGCCCATGTGCACGAGAAATCCCTTCTCGCGGCAGGCTTCAGTAACCCGGAGAGCACCGGGGAGCTCCGGTGCGATGGTAACGAGTTTAATAATGTCTTCGAAACCGTCGACAATACGGTTCAGCACGTCCACCGAGGGCTCCAGAAAACTGCTCCCGTCCATTCCCCCGCATTTTTCCGGGTTTAGAAAGGGACCTTCGAGATGGATCCCCGCGACCTCAGCGCCCTTTTTCTGGGCCGACATAGCCCGCCGAACAGCGCTCATATTATCGCGCATCTCCTCGACCGATCCCGGATAGACCGTCGGCAGCAGGGCGGATGTTCCATGCTCCCCGTGTATGCTCGCGATATGGAGAATGTCGTCCTGTCGACGGGTCCGGGTGTCGTATTCTGCAGCGCCGTGGACATGAATATCGAAAAGATCCTGCCTGGTCTTGGCTTGATATGCCATAAAAAACCTCTCAAAAAACGGACTTGGCCCCGATGCACGCGGGAAAACAACTATGAAACAACGGAGCGTATGATGCCCCTCCCATTCCAGCTTGTCTGGGTTAGGTAATCTTACCGCGTCGTGAAAAAAATTCACTCAACGCGAGCCGCACGACGGCGCCCCGGTCCCAGTCCTGCTTCAGGTCCCGGCTTATCTCCTCCGCTGTTTCATCCAGGGCCTCAAGGTGTTCGTCCTCGAGGAGAAGCGTGACCTCTACCAGCCCATGCTCATGTTCGTGGTCACCCTGTTCATCATGATGGTGACCCTGTCCGTGCGTGTCTGCCATACGTATCTTACCTCTCTCCCCTGCGCATTGGCGAAGTTACAGAAGCATTTTCAGCATCAGGGGTATCGTGAAGAGAGACAGCACCGTAGAAACCGTGATGCACGTTGCCGCCATCGGCACATCCAGGTCGAACTCGTCTGCGATCACGAGGGAAAGCACCATCACCGGCATCGCACCCTCCAGGGTAACCGCGGTGAGGGTCTCTCCCGCTATACCAAGGCGTGAGCCGATCCACCACGCCAGTAAGGGCGCCAGAAACAACTTGAGGGCAAGGGCCGGAGCAGCGACGGGCAATCGCTTTAGATCCTTGAAATCCAGGGCAAGACCGACGGTAAAGATCATGACCGGGATCACGGCCGTGCCCATAAGACGCACGGTATCCAGAACAACCGATGGTACGGTCGTCCCACTCAGATTGAACGCCAGTCCGGCGGCAACTCCCCAGAGCGGGGGGAGCGCCAGCACGCGCTTGAGGGAACGGGCAACGGAAACGCCCGTTCCACTCCCCCCGTACCGCGCTGCA
>DMKB01000070.1:3038-3379 GCA_003454665.1 Nitrospiraceae bacterium
CTCCCCCCGTACCGCGCTGCAATGAAGACCCCAACGGTAAGCAGGATCGGTGTCGCCGCCAACTGGTCGTACAGGATCGCAATGTATCCGTACTGCTCTCCGAGCGTCTCGGTGATTACGGGAAGGCCGAGATACGTCACGTTCCCGAAGGCGGCGGCGAGTATCATGACGCCGAAGGCAGGGCGTGATATCCTGTTAAACCACGGGAGCAGGCGGTACGCGGCGTATCCCGCGGCAATCCCCGCACCCGTCGTCGCGGCGGCGGTGAGCGGCACCGACAGAAACGTGTGGTCGACACGCGAGTTCACCACCAGCCCGAACGCGAGGGCCGGAAGAAAGAA
>DMKB01000383.1 GCA_003454665.1 Nitrospiraceae bacterium
CATCAGTTCGCGCCGGTCTGCCTCTGTCCGTTCGACGATCGAGATATTTCCCTTCACAAAGACGGATGCCGCCTTCTTGAACCGGTCCCCGGCATAGGCAAGTTCGGCCTTCGCCGCCTTATGCGTGGCGCCGAGGATGTCGCCGGTGATCCGGGTTCCACCGGTCACGAGGTCCTTGCCCGTCTGGTGCGATGCCTTGAGAGACTCCTTCACGCCTTCCTTATACCCCCCGGTCCGCCCGGACGAGCGCTCACCAGCCAGCTTGACGGCGTGCTTCGAAGAGATAATGGATTTTGACTTCGCGTATTCCAGGGCCTTGCTGCTCGACGTGACGATGAACCAGCCTTCGTTGTACAACATCTTATGGCCGCGCATATTCCCGACGGTCAGGGGAATGACGTCTTCGACGGTGCGCTTGGCATCGTCCTGTCCCGCCGGCTGTTGCTTGCCGGCGTGGAGCCCGCAGCCAGTGAAAAGCAGCACCAGGAGCGGAAGGACTGAAGTTACTATGATTTTTTTGGCATTCAGCATGATATAATCGGTGGTAGTGTATCAGATGTGACGGCGGGTTGTAAACAAAATTTAGCAAACGGCAAGGGGACGCAGATAACCAAAAGTAGGCGCTCTTAGGCGGCGCGGATGCACGCTGATATAATCCAGGAGGGATGCATGATACCTAATTCAGGAAAGATGCATGATTCAAATCTTTCCCACGAACCCTCTGACCCTTGAACCCTGTTTAAAATAATCCGCTCTTTCCGCGTTAATCTGCGGCCAAAAAAAGTCTTCCTGACTGCATTGCCTCTCCGCGATTCCCTAAGTGGCCGATTCATTCTTTAGGCTACTGCGGTTCTCGTGTTTATTCAGCACCGGGCGTGAGTGCGGCGATATAGGGAAGACAGCGGTATTGCTGGGCATAGTCCAGCCCGTATCCCACGACAAACCGGTCGGGAATCTCGTAGCCGATATATTTCACCGCTACGTCGACCCGACGCCTCGGTTTCTTGTCCAGCAAGACGACGGCTTCGAGACTGGCCGGTCCTTTTTCCCGGAACCGCTCCATCACGTACGCCATAGTGTCGCCGGTATCGATGATGCAGTCTACGAGGAGCACGTCCTTTCCTTTGACATCCACATCAATGTCTTTCTTCATCGTTATCATCCGTGACGAGACCGCGGCATCTCCGTAGCTCGAGGCCTGGATGAATTCGATGGTTGTCGGTATCGAGAGATATCGCATAAGGTCGGCAGTGAACACAACGGCGCCCTTCAGGATGCAGACGAGGACCAGCTCCCTGCCGGCGTAGTCCTTCGAGATGGCGGCAGCCAGCTCCCTGGCCCGGCGCTCAATGGTCTTTTCATCAAAGAGTATTGCTTCGATCTCGCTCATACGAACAGGTCCACCAGGCTCATGCTTTTTACCTCCACCAGACCCCTGTCGGTCAGCTTCAGCTCCGGAATGACCGGGAGGGCGAGGAAGGAAAGGATACCGAAGGGGTGTGGAACAGCAGCGCCCAGGCCCTTGACAGCCCCTTCGATCTCCCTGAGTTTTTTCACCACATAGTCGAGGCCCCGGTCGGAGATGAGGCCTGCCACCGGCAAGGGCAGTTCCGCCATGACGGTTCCGCCCTGTACGACCACCAGGCCTCCGTGGATCTTCTTGATTTCGGACAAGGCAAGCAGGATGTCATCGTCAGTCACGCCCACAGCAATGATGTTGTGCGAATCGTGGGCCACCGTCGAGGCGAGGGCTCCTGACCGGAGGCCGAGCCCACGGACCAGGCCGAGTCCCCGGCGCCCGCTCTTTCGATGCCGCTCGAGAACAACCAGTTTCAGGATGTCCTGCTCCGTGTCGGAAACCACGTGTCCGTTCCGTGTCGGCGCGCGCAGTATCCGCTGCCTTGTCGCGATCTGGCGGGGAACGAGTTCGATGATCCTTACCTTGTTGGTCTTTGCCGGGATCCGGAGGTGTGCTTTCTTGAGTGAACGGACCCTGACGGAATTGCTCATCGTCGGCCGTTGCGACCGTATCGGCGTGGTGAGCCTGTTGTTACTCGCCATGGGAGAACCGGCCTTGAACACCATCTCGACGCTCAGTTTTCTGAGATTGTCGATGATGATCATGTCCGCCGCGTACCCCGGCAGGACCGCCCCTGTCCGCTTCAGCCCGAAGTGACTGGCCGGGTTGATCGTCGCCATCTGTATTGCCGTTACCGGGTCGAGGCCCAGGTGGATCGCTTTTTTGACGAGGAGATCGATGCCGCCGTTCTTCAGGTCATCGGGTTCGAAGTCGTCCGTGGCAAAGGCGAAGAACCGGGCGTTGGCCTGCGTTACCGCCGGAAGCAGGGCCTCCAGATTTTTGGCTGAAGAGCCTTCACGGATGAAGATCATCATGCCGAGCCGCACTTTTTCGAGTGCCTCCGCAGCGGAGACGCATTCGTGGTCCGAAATAATCCCGGCCCCGACATAGGCCGAAAGTTCCTTCCCGGAGAGTCCCGGCGCGTGGCCGTCTATGACGGTATTGCGGAATGTGCGTAGCTTTCTCATGACATCAGTCTCACCGCCAAGGACACCGGGGTAGTCCATCATCTCAGCCAGCCCGAGAACGCGGTCGTGTGTCAAGAAGGGCTTGAGGTCCGCGGAACGCAGATGGGCGCCCGAGGTTTCGAGGGGCGTGGCAGGGACACAGGAAGGGAGCATGAAGTAAAAGTCGAGGGGAAGGCCTTCGGTGGCTTTCAGGAGGTACTTGATCCCCGCTGTCCCGAGGACGTTTGCAATTTCGTGCGGATCGGCCACAATCGACGTCGTGCCGTGGGGGAGGGCGGCACGGGCGAATTCAGCGGGCGTGAGCATGGAACTTTCGAGGTGCACGTGACTGTCGATGAAACCGGGGAGGATGTATTTCGACGAGACATCGATGACACGCTTTCCCTCGTACTCTCCCAGGCCGGCGATTACCCCCCGGTAAACCGCCACATCGGCCCGGTAGACCTCGCCGGAGAAGACGTTGACCACCTGTCCGCCCTTCAGAACAAGGTCGGCCTTTTTCAGTCCCCGGGCAACGTCGATTCTTCCTTTGAGATCATTTTTCATGGCAGGCGGTGAAGGAGCGGTTCAGCAGTATGCGGCTTGATCCATCGAGAGTTTCCTTGTTGCAAAAGATACTATAAATTGTTACCATTGTAAAGAGAAGAGTGTTCATCCGGAAATAGGCGGAAGAACAGGCAATGCTGGCGAAGAGTCAAAAGATATTTTGGACGCGGATACTAACTTAGCCACAGAGATCACAGAGATCACA
>DMKB01000013.1:0-7055 GCA_003454665.1 Nitrospiraceae bacterium
CCTTCAGCTATGAGGTGCTAGAGCATTCTCTTGGCTACACCGGCTCCGGAGCAGACATTCCCTATACTGTTGCGTCCGATGGGACGGTAAGTTTTCCGGGAGGCGGCAGTGTTGAAGGAATTGTATCATCTGATGGCAATTTGTTTGTCGGCGTAGATACCGATCCAACAACCGAAAATGAGATTGTTCTGGCAGTCGGTATCAAAAGATAAAAAGGAGATGGTTATTAGAGGAAGAACGCATTCGTTCTACCGTTAAAAACCTCACGGTAAGCCCCGGGGGTGCAAACCTCCGGGGGTGGAAAATTAGCTTTCTCGATGGAGTACTGAAGCGGTTTCCTGGCAACGAAAGGAGGACGTTATGAAACGACTGTTGAAAATAAGAATATCGAACATATCAGTAATGCTGCTTGTATCAGCAGCGATGGTTCTCGGCGGCTGCGGAGGAGGAGATGACGGTGGAGGGCTCTCCGATACTACACCGCCCGTAGCTGATCTTTCTTCACCGAACGGCGGTGAAGTATGGGAGGGCTGGCAACAGATCACGTGGACGACGACAGATGTAAATCCCGGGACAGTGGAAATTTTGCTCTCCAGCGATTCAGGGGTCAGTTATCCCGTTGTAATCGCCTCAGACGCGACGGATGTCGGTATGTATGCCTGGAATTCCGGCGCCGCTCCGGACGGTACAGCATGCCGCGTCAAGATAACTCCGAAAGACAAGGCCGGCAATGTCGGCACGCCGGTGACGTCTGCTGCTGATTTCACCCTTAAGAACGTGCCAAAGGTCGCAGGATTTGCGCGCTACAGGGATGAGAACATAAATGGTATTGCCGATGCAGGCGACAAGCTTATTGTCCGCTTCGACCTGAACGTAACGGTAAACAGTGGTGTGGGAGCGGATTTTTTGCTGCCCGTGACCGGTGACGCTCTGGGTACTGGTACGACCGTTGCTGCCGGGCCCGCCAATAATGAAATCACTATAAGCCTCGGCACTGCGCCCCATCTTATGTCCAGAGGAGATTTCGATCCTGTGAATACTCCGGCCAATGCGCCATCAGGCATAGACATCAGCGCCGCTATGGCAGCAGATGCAATCGAAAGCATGGTTTCCGGTACCGATGCCGCGCCGTCTGCTCCGGTAGATATCATCCCTGCTTTTGTCAAAGATGGACGGCAAATCGACAATTCTCCGACGATGGACATGGCCCTGGAAGACCTGGACAACGACGGTGATCTTGATCTTGTGGCAGGGAATATCGGTACGCCCGATCGCGTATATTTTAATGACGGATCGGGGTATTTCAGCGACTCTGGCCAAAGCCTCAGCGGGGGCTACAACAACACAAGCTCAATCGCTTTAGGTGATGTTGATGGTGATGGTGACCTCGACATCGTCACTGTTGGCGATTATACAGGCGGCAGAATATTCATCAATGATGGCAGCGGAAATTTTTCGGACTCGGGCCAACTTCTTGCTCCAGATATAGGAGTATCGGGAGGTAGATCCGCTTCCGTAGGTGACCTTGATGGCGATAGTGATATTGATATTGTACTGGGCCTAGAATGTTCAGTGCCCTATCGTTACTGTTCGTACGTGTATCTCAACAACGGAGCCGGGGTATTTGAGTTTACTCTTCAGAATATAAGAATGAGCGGAAGTGCTGTCGTTGATCTTGATGGTGATGGCGATCTAGATCTTACTAGCTGGCGCGAAATATGGCTCAACAGAGGCGACGGCATATTCGTCGACAGTAACAGGAGTATCGAGTGTGCTGTAAACAATTCTCCACGTTCCCTTGGCGATGTGGACGGAGATGGAGACATTGATCTCGTCTATGCGAAGAGCATATGCCTCAATAACGGTAAAGGATATTTTACGGATTCCGGCCAGGATCTTTTTGTGCTTTCAAAAGTCATTGGAGATATTGACGGCGATGGTGACCTCGACCTGTTAAACGGCGGTGGAAGTATGCTGTTGAATGATGGATACGGTGTCTATACTGATGCAGGTGTAGCACTTGCAGCGACAAGTCCATCAGTCCTTGGAGATGTTGACGGTGACGGAGACCTCGATACGATAGAAGGGTACATAGTATGGCGGGGGTCGCTCGCAGGAACAGACTAGTGGGAATAAATGAATAATGAGTCGATTCGATCCCGCATTTAATTGGATTCGCATCTAAAGGAACTTACCAAAGGAGGTGTTACATGCGATTACGGAGAACAACCATAAGTATTATAGTCACCATATCTCTGCTTGTATGGCCATATTATGTGTGTGGCCAGGACAAAACATCTGACTATGTCACATTAAAGATTGGAAGATACACACCCACAGGCGATTTTGATGATGCCCAATTCGATTCTTCCGGCAACCTCGAGCTTATGTATGGGCATTACGTTAACGAGAATTTTGCCCTGGAAGGGGGTCTCGTATTCTTCCATTCCGAAGGTGATGATGCCCCGGGATATTATGATAGGGATCTGACTTCATCCGGTTTGCTGGTTACGGCAAAGGCCATCTATCCGACGGGGAGGTTCGAGTATTATGGCGGTGGTGGCATCGGCATCTACCTTCCACGGCTGGAACTCTACCCCATGTCCCAGCCTGCCACTGACGAGTCGGATGTGACCGCAGGCGTGCATGCGCTCATCGGGCTTAATTTTAACGCAACAGAGTACTGGTATCTGGGCATTGAAGGGAAATATCTTTGGACCGATGAAGCAGATTTTAATGGTATTGCCGTCGATATAGACGGAAGGGTATTAACCTTGAACATTGGCCTGAGATTCTAAAACGAGGACAGTTTATTTACCAAGGCTGTTCTGGAGGAGGTAATACTGATGGTACATTCCATAAGACTATATGTAAGCATGGTTGTTCTGATTGCTCTGATTTCCTGCACCGGCAGCGGGGCCTTTGACCTCGGCAGCAATGATACGGCGACGCTGACGATACAGAGGATCGATTACAGTTCTTCTCCGCCAACGGCGTATATGTCGACAGCGACCTATGAGGAGAAAGAATATGACCCGGCGCCGATGAATTACGACCCGTACCTGTATGCTGATGTCGACACGTTCTATACGAACCATATGCACATAGTAATGAGAAGCAACTACACCGGAACCTGGGAACGGGAGCTGGACATCACGGTTGAAGAAACCACGGAAGGCACGTATACCATCGGTATTAACGCCAGTGGATCATACCGGGAGGGGACCAATACATGCACCTTTACCGGCGGCAAAGTAGTCATTACTCAGGTCGGCGGTTTGGGCGGGTATGTCAAGGGAAGTCTGGATGTCACCCTGTCCTGCTCGGCATCACCATCTCCGATAAGCACCAGCTATCCTTTGAGAGGAAGCTTCAGCATCACGCGGGCAATTTAGGAACAGCGACGGCCATTCTTTCTCGTGACCTGAGAACAGGACGGGCTGTTGGAATGGCAGAAAGCGGAACTACAAGAGGAAGGCTAATCTTAGACAGGATTAACAGGATAGTTCCTGACGGTCAGTGTTATGCAATAGACATAAAGACAACACAGGCTGATCACAGATCATCAAAAAAGAGGAGGGGCAGATGCCCCTCCTCTTTTTCGCTCATCCCGCGCAGAATTGTGCTGTCGTCGTTTGATCAGCTGCCTTTGCTCCCGCTCATTTCCTTTGCAGATCACATTTCCACGCTGCCAAAATGGATTTTTCGAGTTGACTCCCGCTCATTTCGTTGTATAATGGCGCCTATGCGGGTGCTGGCGAAGGGAGAGGATTTTTACGACGGGAACGCGCTGCTCGGCGATCCGATTCATGGGTACATATCGTTCACCACGCCGCGGGCTGATGGTGAGAAGACCGAAAAGGACCTCATCGACACGCCCTGGATGCAGCGCCTGCGCCAGATCTACCAGCTTCAGAGCGCCCGGTGGGTCTATCCCTCGGCCGAGCACAGCCGGTTCCAGCACTCCATCGGTGCCATGCACCTTGCCGGCAGGTTCGCCCGGCACCTCTACCCGTCACTCAAGGCCGCGGCGCCGGATTGTCCCTCCGCCCATTTCATCGAGGGGCTTCTGCGCGTGACCGCATTGCTCCACGACGTGGGCCATGGGCCCTTCGGGCATTTTTTCGACGATAATTACCTTGAGCAGTTCGGCCTGACCCACGAAAAACTCGGCCAGCATATCATCAAGACCGAGCTGGCAGACATTATCAAGGGAATTCGGCGCTGCCCGACGGGTGAGTTCAACAAGGGTGAGCGGCTGCAAGCCGACCAGATCGCGTTTCTTATCGGCAAGGGACCGGGAGGGGCCGCGAAACAGCCGCAATGGCTGCAGTTTCTCCAGCCGCTCCTGTCCGGTATTTATACGGTGGACAACCTCGATTACGTGCTGCGCGATTCTTATATGTGCGGCGTTGCCATCGGGCCCGTCGATATCGACCGTCTGATGTACTATACGTTCTTTACGGACCGGGGCCTCACGCTCCACAAGTACGGTTTGAGCGCCCTGAACATGTTCCTGAACGCCAGATTGTACATGTACACGAATGTCTATTACCACCGTACCACCCGTGCCATTGACCAGCACCTCAAGGAGCTGTTCAAGGACACGATGGCGAAGCTCTTCCCTTATAATCCCGCAGAGAGCCTGCGCGAATACCGCGACCTCACGGACTGGTCGCTCCTCGAAGAGGTGCGCGGTTGGGGGAATGCAGGGGATACGGCCACGGAAGCGCTCGGACGGGAGTGGTCGCTCATCCTTTCCCGCGAGGTGAAGTGGAAGATGGCCTATGACGTGACGCTCTCGATACGGGCCTTTGAAAAGGGCAAGACCATTATTACGGAAGGCGATCTCGTGAAGAAAATCAGGAAAAACCTGCCGCAGCAGTATAATGATCTTGCCTTCTGTGTCGACATGGCAAGCCAGGACCCGCGGCCCGTCAATCCGCTCATGATGGGAGAGCGCCAGATCCATGTGTTCAACCCTTCGACGAGGAAGGTGGAAAAGGAGCCGCTCCGGGACTTCTTTGATTACATCCCGGCGCGCGTGGTGCAGTGCCGGGTCTTCACCTTGAACCACGACCATGACGAGATCGTCACCGACGTTGTGGAAAAGGTGTTGGCAATCCAGGAAGAGAGCATCAAGACGAATGTGTAGCATCCGTGAAGGGCATGCTGGATGCGGGAAAAAAACGCTCGATCCACGAAGGGCACGAAGTTACACGAAGTGGTAAAAGATGTGTTTAGGCGCTTTTCAGCGAGGCGCTAAGCGTGCAGAGTATAGAAAATAGTAGACGGTAAACTGTAGACAGGAGTAAGAAAAAAGAAAAGAGAAACAGATTCACTCAGTTCCACATCCTGTTGATCCAGTCTAAATTCTTTGGCCTTTCTTTGCGCTCTTTGCGGCTTTGCGCGAGATGCCTTTTGGTTCCGGTTTTCGCTTTGAAAGGAGTTTTCCATGTCGTTAACGATCGAGAAAATCCCCGGCGGTTTCAGCGTCGATGGTCTGGAACTGAAGAACGGAAAATGCGGATGCACGTCCGTGTCGCCCTGCTGCTATTCATGGTCCCGGGTAAAAAAGAAGGACGCCGGGACGTTGGAGTTCGTGGCCAAGATGACGGGCCCGGAAACGAAGGACCATTACGAGTGGAGTTATTCGGTGAAGAAAGACGGCGTCACCATAAGAGTCACCGTCGAGGACGCCCGTGACAAGGAAATCTATTCGGGGTATATTCCGCCTTCCGTAAAAGAGTGGGAGGAAAAGGGGTGGGATGTTGTCGAAAAGAACAACGATCGGGAAGACGGAGCCATCTGGCGGTGTGGCGCCTGCCGTTGGTTGTATAAGGAGGCCAAGGAGGGGACGCCTTTTGAGGAGCTTCCTGATGACTGGAAGTGTCCGAAATGCGGCGTGTCAAAGGATTCTTTTGAGCAGATCTCATGACAAGACGCCGGTTGGTCCGAAGTCGTCCTGCATGAGCGAAACATTGAACGTGAAGTGCTGAAGAGGGGGATACCCCGTTCATTCTTAAAAACACACAGGGAAAGGAGTTTTTATGAAGTTACCGGTTATTGTTGGTCTGGCGATCGTGATGATCGCGGCGCAGGCAAGCGCGGGGAAAAAAGTTAAGATCAAGACGGAGAAAGACAAGATCAGTTACAGTATCGGCGTCAATATCGGGAACAACCTGAAAAAGCAGTCCATCGAGGCGAATGCCGATGTCATGGCACGGGGAATCAAAGATGCCCTTTCCGGCAAGAAAACCCTGATGACCGAGCAGGAAATGCAGGCCACGATGGCGGCCTTCAATAAAGACATGCAGGCCAAGCAGCAGAAGAAGATGAAGGAACTTGGAGACCGCAACACAAAAGAAGGCAAGGCCTTTCTCGCAAAAAACAAGAAGAAGAAAGGCGTGAAGACCACGAAGAGCGGTCTGCAGTACAAGGTGATCAAGAAGGGGAAGGGGAAGAAGCCCGCAGCGAGCGATACGGTAGAGGTTCATTATCAAGGCACCCTGATCGACGGCACCGAATTCGACAGCTCGCACAAGCGGGGAAAGCCTGCTACCTTCCAGGTCAACCGGGTGGTCCCCGGCTGGACCGAAGCGCTTCAGTTGATGAAGGTAGGTTCAAAGTTGCAGCTCTTCATTCCGTCAAATCTCGCTTATGGCCCCCGGGGCGCGGGAGGGAAGATCGGGCCGAATGCAACGCTGATTTTCGAGGTTGAGCTGCTTTCGATCAAGGCAGCGGGAAAGGCAAAGACCAAGAGCAAATAATCACCGGGCCGTTTCAGGTGCGTCGGTGCATTACTCGGCAACAGACAAGCCATAAGATCATCCTGAGTTGGGCGAAGCAGCACGCAGGCGACAATCCGCCTGATGCGCTTCGCTCTCCTCAGGGTGGTGTATTTTTGGGCGGACGCGCGGTTATTATCAAAGCAGATCCGGGGAAGGCCTTTGTATGAAGTATCCCTGGGCGTAATCGAGGTTCGCCGCTTCTACTTCCTTCAGGATTGCATCGGTTTCAACGAACTCGGCGATCGTCTTTATGCCGAGGCTCCG
>DMKB01000013.1:7095-8450 GCA_003454665.1 Nitrospiraceae bacterium
GAAAGCGCCGCGATACTTTCCACGACGGCCTTCTCGACCCCTCCGTTGTTTTTCATATTTTTTATAAACTCCCCATCGACTTTCAGATAATCTATGCTGAAGGTCTTGATGTGACGGAAGGAAGAAAATCCCGTCCCAAAGTCGTCGATGGCGAATCGGAAACCCTCGCGCTTGAGGTCCTCGATGAATTTCTCGGTGAGGCGCGGATTTCGCACGGTGTCCCGCTCGGTTATCTCGAATACCATGCGCTCCGCCGCCATGGTGTATTCCTTCATCAATCTGCGGACCGTCGGCATAAAATCGGAAAGAATCAGCACCTTAGGTGAGAGGTTCATGAAGAGCGTGCCGTCATAGCTGATTTCGCGCACTTTTTTGAACGTCGCTTCGATGAGCTGGTAATCGATTTTGTCGATGATGCCCATGCGCTCGGCGGTTTCTATGAATTCACAGGCCGGGACGACCCTGTCCTGCGTGACGATCCGGGTGAGGACTTCATAGGCCATGACCCGCCTGTCCTTTGCATGGACAATGGGCTGAAAGTAGGGGATGATCTGGTGTCGTTCCACGGCGTCCATGATAAAAATATTTTTTTCTCCGACGCTCTTCAGCAGGTCGACACTGTCGTGATCACTCGGAAAATTCAACCGGTCTTTGCCCGTTGATTTGGCCTGATAGAGCATGTTATCGGCGAGCAGAAAGAGGTCCTTGGCGTCGTTTGCATGGTCGGGAAATACGGCAATCCCGATGGAGGCCGTCTCTTTCACCTGTCTTCCGTCAGGAAGAACCAGGGAAAACTGGGCGAGGTTTTCCTTGATTCTCTGCGCCACGGTGAACGCCTGCTCCTCATCGCAAAGGGGAAGAATGGCCGTAAAATTATCTCCCCCGTATCGTGCCGGTATGTCCCCCCTGCGGACGGCGCCCTTCATGATCGTTGAAAAATCTTTCAGGAACGCGTCGCCGACGTCGTGACCGTAGATATCGTTTATGGCCTTGAAGTTATCGATATCGATGACGAGGAGGGAAAACTTATACTCCTGCCTCTTTGATCGCTCTGTTTCATACTCCAGGAGGTCCCAGAACGCTATCTGGTTGTACAGTCCCGTGAGCGGGTCGCGCGTTGCGAAGCGCTCTATCTCCTGCGAAAACACGGTGAATGCCACGGCGGAACTGACGACATTGGTGAATGCCGTGAGGATGCTTTCTATGAGAATGAGGTCGGTAAGGTCCTTCCCCTGTTTTGTGTGCTTGCCGAGCCCCGCAACACCGCCCTCCTTCATCGATTCGATGAAAAAGGACTTGCTTGCCAAATCAAGGGTGTCCAGAATGGGGATCGCAAGGGGAGTGTCCAATATCGA
>DMKB01000324.1 GCA_003454665.1 Nitrospiraceae bacterium
CCCTCGGACTCGGTCACACGCCTATATTTCCGCATGGGGTAAGGGGGATGTGCAAAAAAAGAAGCCTTCTCCCTCCACATCCGCTGTGTTAACAACCCACACCAAGACCAATAGACCCCTTTTCCTTTTCCGTATTCAGCCGGCACTATTGGTATCCATAACCACTGCCGCATCAGCTCTCCTTTTGAACCGTTTCACAGCTTCCTCCGCAGGCGCAGGCAAAGGAACCTGCAGCGGCCTTCTGAAAGGCCTCACGGCCTTCGCGGAACGCGAGGACAGCGATGATCAGGGCGCCGACTGCATCCAGTCCCCCGATCCCCGTCAGTTCATACCCCACACTCGCCACAAGCAGGACAATCGAGAGTTGCAGGCACGCCCGCGTACAATTGGCGTCTGCCAGGATCGCTTCTGAATTGAGCTTCGTGCCCACACTGACTTTCGCGCGGATAAGCAGCCACATGGTCAGGATCGAAACCCCCGCAATAATGATACCCCAGAATGTTGTCTCCGGTTTGTGGCCTTGATATAAGTTCAGACCTGCACCAACTGCCAATCCCGTTGTGAGAAGGTAGAATGCCGATCCCGTAATCTTGAGGGCCTGCCGCTCGAACCGGTCCGCATCTTCCCCGCCGTTACGGCGCAGCCTGCGTACCATATGCCAGATGCCGATGCCGGAGATCACTTCCACGAAAGAATCCAGCCCGAATCCAAAGAGCGCCATGGTCTCATCTTCGAGGCCGAAGTAAACAGAGACCAGGCCTTCCACGATGTTGTAAAAAATCGTGATCAGCGCCAGGGCATACGCCCAGGCGTAAAGCTTTGGCTTGTTCTGCACAAAACCAAGCATTATATTTTCCATCCCGTGATGACCTCTTCCTTTGGGTGAGATCGCCGAGTCAAACAGCCAGCCTGCTTGTCTCCCGCATACGCGCCGCCATTTTCCTGAGCAACTGCAAAATGAATTCAGGGAACTCGTTTATCAGCCTGTTGACCGTATCATCATTGATAACGATCAGTTCAACGTCTTCGAGGGCCACGGCAGTGGCCGGCCTCGCCGTTGACAGGAGAAAGGACATCTCGCCGAAATATCCCCCTTTTTCTATGACCTCGCTGATCCGTTCGTTCTTCTGAATACCGACAC
Organism: Nitrospiraceae bacterium; assembly: GCA_003454665.1. GTDB lineage: Bacteria > Nitrospirota > UBA9217 > UBA9217 > UBA9217 > UBA9217. The sequence continues at coordinate 1,142 of DMKB01000324.1, forward strand.
TCCCCGCGAGAACGCTGAACATGTCCTTCCCTTCCTCCCCTTCCGAAAATATCACTTCTCCTTCGTCGTACCGGACAACGTACTTTTCCCTGGACTTGAACGGAATGATTCTCCTGCCTTCAATCAGCCTCTTGATGACAGCCGTCTCCTTCCTGCTGAGGCTCGCCGCTATTTCCGCGCCGAACAAGAATACCGCCAGGGAATAGTAGATCCAGATGATAACGACGAATAGAGACTTGAACGAGCCGAAGGCAAGGCCGTACCCCGCGTTATAGGTGAGAAACAGCGTGAAAGCAGGCCGCATAAGAAACCACAGGAGCGACATCACCAAGGCGCCGATCAACAAATACTTGAACCGGGTTCTGCGGGAAAACGTCAGATAGAACGCAAACACCGTGGCCGTAAAGAATATAAACGGGGCGATACTCTTAAGGTATACGGGAATGAACTGCAGGATCATCCACCGCTCCGCCAGGGTGAACACGATACCGGCCACGGCGACGACGGAGATACCGAGGATGAATACTACGGTGATGGACAGGTCCAGTAGTTTTTCGAGCAGAAACGGCCGGGTCAGCTTTTTCCGGAACGTCGTCGCCAGGGCAAGTTTCATGTTTGACACAAAGGGAGTAATGATCCAGAGGAGAATAATGATATTGACCATGCTGATGGTCGTACTGTGCGTCGTGATAAGACGGACCTCCCGGAGAAGGCCGTCGCTGTAGAGCGGGATCAGCTGCATCACCAGTTCTTCCGTTCTGACCATCGCCTGCGTGGAAGAGCCTACAGCAATGCCGAGCACAGCGGTGAGCAGGAGAAGCGCCGGGATTAAGGCAAGGGTAGCTGAAAACGCGAGAGACGCCGCAGACGTCAGGTCTTTATTCCTGCCGAAGGAAGAGACGGCACCAGAGAAAACCACCCATGCCTTCCTGAAAAAATCTGCTACGATAGCCTGCATACAAAGCCTCAGAACCGTTTTTTTTATTGTCGTCGAACACCTGACCCGAACAACCCCGCCATGGCGGGGTCAGATCCGGGGCTCTGGTTTAAAACCGTAAGAGCTTTACCGTGGCCATCCGTGTGTCCCGGTACTCCGAGACCCGTGGTTTCATCCGGAATCAAAATCTCTAAAACCACAGTCCCGCCAAGGCGGGAACACAGGACTTCGTCACACCGTCCAAACCGGGTCTCTGGTTTAAGACCGTAAAAGCTTTACCGTGACCATCGGTGTGTCCCGGGACTCCGGGACCCGTGGTTTCATGCCGATCACTATTATAGAGAGTCGTCTTCAAAATAGCAACCAGAGAGGCGCCTGAACGGCACGACGTGAAGGAACAGATGCAGGACTTTCTCAGAAAGCTCACGATCTTCGCGTTTTCTGCACCGCCCTTCATTCCGCGGTCCCGTTTTCCTCTTGCTCTAAGCAGGACCAGAGGGGTTCCACGGGCCCACGGTGAGAGGAGAGGCCATTATTATTGAAAAACCTCGGCTATTCTTTGTCAAACACGTATTTTGGCCTTGACGATTGTGATATATTCTTTTATTATAAAAAAGTCAGCACAGAATAGAAGAAGATCCACGGAGGAGCACCATGGCGGAGTCAGAACAGGGCGGCGACAGCACCCAGATACGGATGCCATCCAAAGCAACCCAGCAAATTCCCGCGAGATATCATGTCTCGATCGTCATTCTTTCCGGACATGCCGAAGGCATGGAGTATCCGCTCACGAAGGAGTACACCACCATCGGAAGGGACCGGAGTTCTGATATCGCCTTGCGGGACCCCTTGGTCTCGCGTCAGCACACAGCCATACAGTATGCCGATGGACAGTTCACGATCAAGGATTTGGGCAGCACGAACGGGACGTTCCTGAGCGGTAAAATGATCCTCACGTCCCGCATACAGGACCGGGACAAATTTCAGGTCGGAGATACGACGATCCAGTTTATCATCGAGGACACGAGTAAGGGCAAGGTCTTCGAAATCGGGTAGCTGAAGGGACGCGCTCATGACCGCTGAGAACGCTTGGAACAACGATACATCGGGCGACAATACGCAAGCCGAGCAGGACGAGACCGTACGCCTTGACTCGGGAGATGCTGAAGCGGAGATTCCCGGAAAGTTCGCCGTCTCCATCATCCTCAGATCAGGCCCGAAAAAAGGGGCTGAGTATACACTCAACCGGGGCCGGACGGTCATCGGCAGAGGGACGGGCGCCGATATCATTCTTGAGGATCGCTCCGTTTCTCGCATGCATGCTTCCATCGAATATATCAAGCCGAAATTCATGCTGAAGGACCTGGGAAGCATGAACGGCACGCGCATGGAGGGAAAATCCGTCAAGGAAACGGAACTGACACGGGGTGACAAGTTTCAGATCGGCGATATAGTCATCGAATTCGTGCTCATGGAAAAGCCCGGAGAATCCGTGTATGTCATTGAATAGAAAGCGATTGATTGCACGCCTATGATAAAAGTGACTTCCTCTGCCAGAACGGATCCCGGCAAAAAAAGAAAAAATAACGAGGATGCTTTCCTGCTTGACGACCAGCACGGACTTTACGCTGCGGCAGACGGCATCGGCGGACACGAAGGCGGAGAAATAGCCAGCCGCATCACCGTGGACACCCTTGCAGAGGTCATGCCCGGCCTGCTGCGGGGAGATGACGTAACGCCGCCCTTCAGCCTCTCCCTCGACGTCGATCCGAGGATATCAGCCCTCCGGTATGCAATTACCCTTTCGAATCAGAAAATCCTTCAAACAGCAGCACAGAATCCAGACCTCGCAGGCATGGGGACCACCATTTCCGCACTCATCCTGTGGCGGGAGACCGCCTCGATAGCCCATGTCGGTGACAGCCGGGCCTATCTTCTCAGGGAAGGCGAACTCAGACAGCTCACCAGCGACCACTCCTTTGTGGCTGAACAGATCCGGGCGGGAAAACTCACGCCGGAACAGGCGCGG
>DMKB01000006.1 GCA_003454665.1 Nitrospiraceae bacterium
TGAAGAAGCGGGGGTTGGATCAGAACACCATCGTGGTATTCACCGCCGACCATGGTGAAGGGTTCAATGAACATGAGTTGTTTGAGCATGGGCGATCCTACTACGAGGAGCTGCTCCATGTGCCCCTGATCATCAGTGGTCTGGGTGTGTCAGAAGGCGTTGTTGTTGACGACCCGGTTTCGCTCATCGACCTGATGGGGACCCTTCGTGGCCTGCTCGACCTGCCTGCGAGAGAAGGGTCGCCAGATGATGGATTCCTGAAGGCCCTCACCGGTCACCGCTACACATCAGGCCCAATGTATTTTGATTCGGCCTCGAATCTTGCGGGCAACGACTGTCGGGATGCCCTGTGGAATGAGTCTTTCAAGCTGATCACCCATCTGACGGTAGCTGAGGTCGAGCTGTATGACTTGCGAAACGATCCCGGAGAAAGGCACAACCTTGCTGCCGTTGAGGCCGAGCTGGCTCGTCAGATGTTGGCATCCCTGCAGGATTTTCGAGAAATGTGTGCGGCGCAGGCGGAGGCTATTGCCGGCAAGGGGTCAAGCGCTGCCGAATCGGTGTCTGCGGCCGAGAGGGAAAAGGTCCTGAAGAAATTGAAATCACTGGGCTATGTCAATTGATGAGTTGTGCCCCCAAGAATGTCGCTACCCTTTTCCCGAAGGTTCGTCCCTTCGTTTTCGGCTGGCTTGCTACCGAGCGTACTTCAACTCATGCCGATTGTTCTTTCCCAGGGATCGTGTCACCACCTTCCGGTCATAATACTCTGTCCACCGTTCAGGCAACTCTATGTGATCACGAAAGATCCGCTCCGAAAATATCTCCTCCACCGTCAACCGATGATCAAACATCCCACGCGCCATCGCCGGCGTCGGGCCCGACTGTTTCTTCTCTCGCTGTACCTTTACATAGTTCCGCCAAACCAGGAAAATCGTAAGGCGCTCCGCGCTCGATTGCCGCCGTTTCGAAAATGCGATCGTCTCCCGCTTGTGATTCGCGCTGCTGTGACGAACCAGCATATCAAGCAAGTTAATGGGCCACAGTTTGTTGCGCTTGTCCCGGTGTGCCCGGCCCGGTGTCACAACGTGTGTGATGTCGCAATTGGTGTCTTTGATCGCTCTGCGGTACGACTGATGCCCGTCACTGTGAACCACAGCTGACGTCTGGCCGGCCAGGGACACATCCAACAGGTGGGTCATGTCCTTGCGCACAGCCTGGGGATCGGGCCTGCCGTGCAGTTCTTCCAACTCTGCCCGTCGGATCTTTTGCCGTTCAGTCATGGTACCGGACCGGCGTACCTCACTGTCAGTGTGGTAGATAAAGAAGTCCGTCTCGCTCTCCACCGCATGATGATGATGGAAAGGGTGGTTCTGGCCCCGCTCGAAGGTGACAAAGCCGTCGATGACGATCTCATTCGGTGGCGGTGCTTGCTGCATGGCCCTGGCGTGAAAGAGTAGACAGTGCCTGGCTACGCGGGAGATGGTGCGGTCGATGGTGCCGGGGTTCATGTGCAAGTCCCTGGCAATCTGTCGGTTGGCCATACCCCCGGACGTCTTCATGAAGATGTCGATGATCAGATGGGGACGTTTCATCCAGTAGGTAACGCTGAAGGTCTGGGTGCTGAAGGAGCGCTTGCATGACAGGCAGAGGTAGCGCTGTATCCTTCGGTTGTCAGTCTTCCTCAAGTAGGCACCGTCTTCCTTGTAACGGAAGCCATCCGGAAACCGGCTGTGGTGCTTGCACTTAGGGTTTGGGCAGTGGGGTGGATGCCAGCCGCGGAGATGTCTTGATTGAAATAGCATGGCCCAGGCAGTGCACTACCTGGGCCAGCGACATTCTTGGGGGCACAACTCATTGTCTGCGAATATTTGAATTTAACCCTTGCAGGTTTATCTCAAGTTTCTTAGGTTAGTTATCGATAACTACGCACAATTACCCAAAACAAAGGCCTGAGGCCGTGAAGAACTTCACAACAGCCAGTGAATCAAACACTTCCAAAATTCCCGAGTTTACCTCGCGGCAGACCGAAGTCCTGAATCATTCCCTGGCTCTGATCCAGGAACAGGGGCTCGCTGGGTTGACTATGCGCAAAATTGCCGAGCGGATGGGCTTTTCCGAACCGGCCATATACCGACACTTCAAGACAAAACAGGACCTCGTGCTGGGCATCATCAGTCGCCTCGAGGCCAATCTGATCGAGCCGATGCGGGCTATTGCTGCCAATGAAAAGCAATCCGTCACCAATCGTATAGCTGCGGTGGTGACCCACCACCTGGATCTGATCGCAGAGAACAATGCTCTACCAATCCTGCTCTTCGCCGAAGCGGCGGCTTCGGCTGACGAACGTCTGACGTTCGCCATGCGCAGTGTGTTTGCCGCCTACGAAAACCTGCTGATCAAGCTGCTGCGGGAAGGTCTGGACCGGGGCGAAATCGACCCGAACCTGAATCCGGCCGATGGCGCCATGCTCCTGATGGGCGCCCCGACCGCCTGCGCCCTGCGCATGCGCCTGTTCAACGAAACCTCAAAGAAAGCCAGACGGCAACGTTTGGTGCGGTACATAAAATCCGGCATTCTCAAACCCGTGGAGGTGAGCTGATGACCCGTTCGTTCTCAGTAGCAGATACCGGGCTGGTACTCGTGCTGCTCAGTTTGGCGTTGGTCTCAGTGGCGGTTGCCCAGGAGGTGGCTCCGGCCACCGGCCCCTTGGCGCTGCAACTCGACCAGGCCATAGCCATGGCCCTGGACCAGAGTCCGGCCGTCAAGGCCGTGACCTATCAGGCACTGTCAGCCAGGGACAAAGCCAGTGCCGTCAATCGTACGCACTGGGGAGAGCTGGATGCGGTGGCGTCTGTCTCGCGCTTCGAAGCGGATCGCTTATTGGTGCCGATGACCAGCCAGTTGCTGGCTGGCGGCCTGCCCAACGCTCCTTTTGACCGCGACCAGGTCCACTACGGTCTGACCTACCAGATTCCCCTGTATCTGGGCGGCAAGCTCTCGGCTGGCATTGAGACGGCCAAACTGGAGGCTGCCAAAGCCGACGCCCTGCGTGATGGCACGACCTGGCAGGTGCGTTTTAACGTCGTCTCGCTATACGCTGGGGTGCAGACTCTCGATGGGGCGCTTGGGGCTTCAGGTGATCTGATCCAAACCCTGGCCGCGGTGCACAAGCGTCTCGGGTTGATGGTCGAGCAGGGCAAGCGCCCAGAGTTGGACCTGCTCAAGGTGCAGGACGAATTGGCAGAGGCCCAGGCCGAACAGGCTGGCCTTGAGGCGCGTCGTGTGCGAGTGGCCAGTATGCTGTTGGCGCTGTTGGGGCAATCACCCAATCGCCCTCTGACT
>DMKB01000272.1:0-4026 GCA_003454665.1 Nitrospiraceae bacterium
TGGATGGTTCAAGAACTGCGCCCCGGCGTGATCGGCAGCGTACGGGGAACGGTCAAGTGTTCTGACGTGCTTAATCATCCCGAGCATTGGCGTGAGTGAGCATGTCGGTTGGGTTGAGCGGAGCGAAACCCAACGATACAGTCACGGCAGGGTGTGGGGTTGGGCAACGCAGCCCAACCGACAACTATATAAAAGCGCCGGCATCATGCCGATAAGGCGACCGTTGAGGACATACTCGAGATACGGGTAGATGCCGTGAGTGATCAAGCGATAGATCGCATCGGAGAATTTCATCCTTGCCTTTGACAATACGAATTCGATTGGACGGAGGAACCATGAAAGACAAGAAGGCCTTAACAGCACCTTGTGGACTAGACTGCTTTAATTGCGATATCTACGAAGACAATCTGACAAACGATCTTGCCGAGTTGATTAGTAAGAAAACGGGTGCCCATATGGAGGAGATCGCTTGCAAGGGTTGCCGCCAACAGGATGGGAAGCATTTCCATCTCTCGTCAGAGGGGTGTGCAACGCTCAATTGCGCAAAAGCCAACGGTTTGGAGATGTGTTGTGATTGCACTGATTTCCCGTGCGTCTTTCTCGCGCCAACGGCTGACGAGGCTGCCAGATACCCCCACAACATGAAAGTATACAATCTCTGCCGAACCAAGAAGGTTGGGCTTGATCGCTGGATTGAGGAGGAAGCCGGCCAAATACGGAAGAAGTATTTTACCGGCAAATTCGTTGTCGGGAGAGGGCAGGCCGAAGCTGAACACACGCCTTCCGACATGAAACTCGGATAAGCAAGGAGGCCATTATGAATAATAATTTCGACTCCTATTGCGGTATGTATTGCGGCGCATGCGATATCCAGACAGCCTACCGGTCGGGGCACAAGGACAAATTTTCCGCCTTCTGGACGGAGCGCGTGCTCAAGGCCTATGCCAAGGCGCAGGGCACCGCGATCAATGCGCCTGACGATCTTGAGCTGAAGTGCCACGGCTGCAAGTCCGATACCCTGTTCATCAACTGCAGGCATTGCACCATCCGGGCATGCGCCCGTGACAAAAAGGTGGAACACTGCATCGATTGCAGTGATTTTCCCTGCACCACGTACCGGGAGCGGAAAAAGGCCGAGGGGCTGTTGCCCCATCTGACTCTGTGCCAGAAGAACATGGAGTCGATCAAACAATCGGGGGTAAACCAGTGGCTTGCCGGGCAAAAAGAACAATGGCAGTGCCCGGAATGCCGGACGGGCTTTGCCTGGTATGCTGATCGCTGTCATTCGTGCGGCACCGATTTAAAGAACAGCACGTTCAATTTTTCCTTTATACAATCTGCATTGTTAAAACTTGGGATCAGCCTGCAAGCGCTCGGGCACAGGAAATAGAGACATTCCTTTTTACTAATAAGATGGCTTTCCAGCTGTCGAATTGGACATCAATCATATGAGCAGTGCAGATTACGTCCGGCAATTGATGTCAGCAATTTGAGCACAATAAAATAACGTGAGGAGCTTCAAATGAGAAAATTATTTATAATAGTGCTTTTGTTGTTTGTCACCGCCTGCGCGTCGAGTCGTGGTTTTGACCGTGGTACTCTGAGAAGCCAGATATCGGACCAGAAAGTAGTGACCGAGAAAGACATCCAGAAAACCTTGGCATTAAAACCGCAGCTGCCCGACCCTTTCAAACTTGCCATCTATTTTGCCCCGCCAAAATCAGACCGGTGGTATTGGAGAGTATGGAATTGGCGCAGTGAAGACAAGGACATGTTCCTTGCCGTTGCCAATGAAGCGAAGTCCAGAGGCGCCATATCTGAAGCGGTGATTTTCAGTGACGACATTGTCGAAGGCAGTGATAACCGCGCGATCCGCATGGCCGCCGCCCGGGTCGGGGCCGATGCGGTTCTCATTATGCGCGGAACGAGCGATATTGACCGGTATAATAACGCCTGGGGCTATACCTATGCCTTGATTGTAACGCCCCTGTTTATTCCCGGGACCGAAGCCGACGGCATCTTTATGGCGAATGCATCCATGTGGGACGTGCGGAATCAATTTCTCTACATGACTGCGGAGGCGGAAGGCACTTCCCATCAAACGAAGCCTGCCGCCTTTATCGAGGAAGACCGGCTCATCAAAGCGGCAAAAGCCGATGCCCTTGCAGCATTGAAGAGAGAACTTTCCACGCGGCTTATGAAGCTTGTTTCAAAATGATAGCCATGAGGTTCATTTTTGATCAGTAAAAAGAGGAAAACATGACCAGAAGTCGTCTGATAGCTATGGGAATAATGCTGTCCACTGCGTTGCTTTCAGGATTGCCAACGGCATGCAGTGATGGAACGGGTGGCCCTGAGCTATACGTTACCAACCTGGGAGACGGTTCTATTTCTGTTGTTGATATTGCAAGTGGCACTGTTATTGATACGATCAGTGTCGGAACGAATCCCGGGCATATAGGCATTATTCCTTCCCTTCAGAGGGCATATGTCGGTGATCTCGGCGAAAGCAACATCCATGTCATCGACACAACAACGCGGGCAGTCGTGACATCCATAGCCATCTCGACGACCAGTGGAGGGGGTGACGTTGATGGGGCCAATGAAAAGGCGTACTTTCTGGATTCACCGGGAACAGACATGCACGTCATAGATGGGACGAACAACACAGAGACAGCGACTCCCACCATCGGCACGAACATTCAGGACATCCGCATCGATCCTGCGGCAAGTCGGGCCTATGTGACGGATTTTGCTGAGGGCCTGAAGATCATCGATCTGTCCAATAATTCCGTCATCAACACCATTGCAGTGGCCAGTGATCCTCACGGGCTTGCCGTCGATTCGACAGCGAATATCGTGTATGTCACGCAAGTCGGTGGAGCTGCCGTTTCCGTCGTTCAGATTCTTCCTCCAGTTGGCATTGTAGATACGATTTCGGTTGGAAACACTCCTCAGTGGGTGGCCCTTAACGCAGCTCGCACGAAGGCCTATGTAACCAACGAGGGTGACGGGACCGTTTCCGTCATCGACACAGGCACCAGGACGGTGATCGATACGATACCAGTGGGAACAAATCCCTTCTTTATTCTTATTGATCCCGGCACTGATATGGCATACGTAACCAATGAAGGCAGCAACACCGTATCAGTGATAGATACAACGAGCGACACGGTCGTCAATACCATCACCGTAGGCAACCAACCGATCGGGCTTGCAATTAAGCTCTAATCGCAAGGTTCGAGAAAAAATAATGATTCAAGACTTGTCTCTATGAGTTCCCTGCAGAGTTCAAAGGCTAAATACATATTTGCCACGGATTAGCACGGATCGACACGGATGTGAGAAGCGACAACTTGTACAGCCGCGAATATCCAATCCCGCCAAGGCGGGACTAAGCGACACGAATTGACTCGAATTGAGATCAAGACCATAAAATAGTTTGCTTTTTATTCGCGAACATTTGCGCTCACAAGTGGCCGCTTCTGGTTCTAGGCTATTCGCGGCCAAGAAGATGTTTCTTTGTTTTCTCTGCGACCGGGCCTGTCTCGCTTCGCGGGATGAGTTCTGTGGCGCAATGTAAAATAATATCAAGAAGGCAAGGATGAATAGAGGTGCTGCTGTATCATCAGGGATCACCTTTGGATCGGCCCTCGCAATAACCATTTCCTGGAGTATTAATCATTCTGTTTTATGGGCCATTATACACGGGATATTTTCCTGGTTTTATGTGATTTACTATCTGATTGTACGCTAACGACACCTTCTTCAGCCTGCGAGTGACGGGGGCAGAGGGGACGGAGGAACTGCCAAATGGGTGCCCCAAGCCTCTCTGCTCCTTTAGTAACAAGCTGATTTCTCTTGATTTTATCGACAATCAGTACTATCCTTGAATCATCTTCATCAGGATACAAATCGCTTGTTTTACCGATTCTTGACCCTGCCCCCTTACCCCTCTCCCTTGGCCCCTGTAGTAACGAGACAGACAACAAAGTAGGCCTGACTCTGAAAGATTCTGCGCGGGAA
>DMKB01000272.1:4031-4354 GCA_003454665.1 Nitrospiraceae bacterium
TTCCTTTGAACAGTCGATACGGACTAGCGACAATCAAGAGGGCACTATTTTGGCGGATCATTTTTTTCCGCTGTAAGGAAAAAAGGAGCAATACATTATGAAACAAGTATCCGGTATTCTTCCTGCATTGATGATGCTGTTAATTAGTCTGCCTGTTTCGGCTAACGCCGATGAGACGTATGACGCCCAGGGGTGTGAAGGTTGGAGGCGTGGGGGTGGTGCAAAAACAATGGCCCCGGCGTGCAGAAATGGCGACCGCGCCCGAATCAAGGCGACCCATGCAAGGGACAGACTGATCGTCAAGCTGCGCAGTGATACGCCCC
>DMKB01000387.1 GCA_003454665.1 Nitrospiraceae bacterium
GAGGAAAGCTTGTTTGTTAAGAAACAAAAGAAATTCACGCATTTTTCCCTGTGTTCTCCGTGTACTCTGTGGCAAGGATTGTCAATACGTTTGTGCTCTCCTTAGTATCTCAACTTCCCAGGTGAATATTACCTTGACTGAGGCAGTGGTGTCTGTAATACTTTCAGAATAAAATCAAGCGTATGTGTAGCAGGGATTACAGTCATTCACCAATTTGAGCGCAGCGTTGTGAGTAAAGAAGAGTTCCGGAAGAGCTGAAAGAGTCAATGCCGTAAGCAATAGGGGAGAGAATACAATGATAAAAGGCTATGTAGCCGCGCTAACCATTGCTGCGCTCTGTCTGCTGATTTCAATATCCGTCCCGGCAGGCACCATTTGGGAAAAGGAGCATCATATCGACGGGTGGACGAAGACGGAGCTGAAGAAGGCAGGCGGCGAGACTGCTGCTATACGGCGCGTCTATTCACGGGCATATGAAAAATGGGACAAGGCTTTAAACAAAGCGTATAAAGGATTAATGGGCCGCCTCCCCAAGGAGGATAAAGAGCTGCTTCGAGAAAGCCAGCGAAAATGGGTTGCCTACCGGGACGCTGAATTTCGTTTCCTGCCGAGACATGTCCAGAGAGGCGGCGGCACCCTGTCACTCGTCATTACTGACCAGCGCATGGCGCACTTCATACGGGAACGGGTGATCGAGCTTGAGGCGTATATCCACCTCATGGATTTTGCACCATAATGTCTTAACCGGAAACTGGCGAAGAAGCGAAGCCAGGTTGTCTTGAACGCGCTGAAATCCGAGTAAGGATAAAAAACATGGTCAGACTCGTGAAGAAGCATATGCTGTTATCGATCGTTTTGGCATTTCTTTTCGTGCCAGTGTATTCCAACGCAGGCCAACTCGAAGACGGCTCCGCTGCACTTGATAAAGGGCAGTATAAGAAAGCCCATGCATTGCTGCTGCCATTGGCCAAAAAGGGCGATGCATTCGCGCAGTACAATCTTGGGGTAATATATGCGAACGGCCTCGGAGTAACAAAAAATGATGCTGAGGCAGTCACGTGGTACCGGAAAGCCGCTGAACAGGGTGATTCGGATGCACAGGGCAACCTCGGCTTGATGTATGAAAACGGCAGGGGGGTCAAACAAGACTACAAGAAGGCAATGAACTGGTATCAAAAATCGGCAAAGCAGGGCAATGTCATTGGGCAAAATAACATCGCCGGTCTCTACTTTAACGGCCGTGGCGTTAAAAAGAACGATAAAAAGGCAATAGCATGGTATCGAAAGGCCGCAAAGCAAGGCAATGCATTGGCCCAGAACAGCCTCGGCGGCATGTATGTAAAGGGATGGGGCGTGAAGAAGGACGTGAACAAAGGGCTCGAGTGGATAATGAAGGCTGCAAAGCAGGGGCTCCCGGATGCGCAAAAGAACGTTTTTTCGATCTATTATAAGGACGCAAAGCAGGGAAACCCCGGCGCCATGCATAATGTCGCCTCTATGTGTTTCAACGGCTGGATCGGCAAGCAAGATCCCCAAAAATGCCTCGTGTGGTACGAAAAGGCCGCAACAAAAGGGTTTGAACCTTCAAAAAAAGCCCTTGTAGAGATATATGTGAACGGTCACTTTGGTATTCCGGCTAATAAAAAGAAGGCGCGGTATTGGAAGCAGCAGAGGAAGTCGACGGGTAAATAAGAGGGCCTTCGGATTTATCCTTTCGTGCAAGAATGAAATTCTTATGGGACGAAAGAATTGACACCTGATCGCGGGAAGAGAGGTCAAGATGATACATTTTAATCAATTGAGAAATTCCGGATCGTGTGTTCTTTTTGTCGCCAGCGTATTAATCCCATTCCTCCTTACCGGGTGCGCCAAATCAATGGTAATGAGCGCGGAGGATCTGAAGAAAAGAAAGTACAAGGATGGAGAGATCGTTGTGGGTTCGATTTTGATACAAGTCAATAAATCCGACCGGGGAGGAGAAAGCAGGCGTGACAAAGAAGACGACGGTACTGACGAGAAAGGCAGCATATATCGGTTTGTAATTGACAACGCGAATATAGGTATCGCCAAAAAAAGACTTTTGGAGGACTTTAGAATCGACGTTAAGGCAGGGGAGGAGAAGATATTCGTTACTAAAATGAAGCGAGGTCAATACCGAATTCATTCATTGATTCTGCTGGATGATGAGATGCGAATTCAGCTTCCGATCCACCAGTATTTTACCGCTGCGCGCCATACGACTTACATAGGAAGGTTGGTTGTTACTGTTCCTTCAAAATTGGACACTGACTCTCCCGTCCAGGTCCATGTGGAGGACGCACAGAAAGCAACGATTGACGCCATCAGGAATGAATACGGGAAATATGTTTCCGATGTGAGAAAAAACCTGATGAGCAGTTCCCTGATGCGGACTATGATTCGTGGGAAAGACGTGACGCTTAGTAGTCGCAAAGTCGAGTGTTATTGGCGTATACATACTGCAGATATGGTTGGACAGGCAGGCAGTGTATTGGGGTATATCTGCGGAGAGCCGACGAAGCTCGAACTCTTCGTAACGACCAATGATAAGAAGAAGGCTGAATCGCTCAGGAAATATTGGAACGAACTATACCGCCAGCAGCAGCTAACGCTACCGATTGGCGGAAAATGGGCAGATGGCACTATTTGGGACGGTGAGAAGGTCGTCTCGCGAGACGACCCAGATTTCTTTTACGCCATTGAATCTTCCTTTGAGAAATTCCAGTTCAAATTTTCTCCAGACTTCCGAGTTCGCTTGAATACTCTCTATAAGCACATTTACTAATGGTATTTTTGAATTGTCGTTTCTGGACCTGGAAAACTCTCTAACACCTCCACGTCTTTCTCAAAGAGAAGACAGGACTTGCCTCGTAAATATACCTGATATTTACCCCGAGTTATTCCATTTATGCAGAATAATATTAATATCCTGCAGGTGAATATTACCTTGATACTTGGCGGTCCCTTTGTTATATTTTTGTAAATATATCAAAAAGTTATTGCTCGGTGCGTTCTTGAAAAGGGTAACACAATGGCCACGTTGATAAGAACCTCAGTCATATATTGTTTTGTATTACTCTTCCCGATGCTCGTGTCGGCATCGACTCTCACCGATAAAGAAGCCAAACAATTTGTCGCGGAGTGGATCCGATTGAGCGAGCAGAACAGGAATTTCGAAAAAGTCATGGGCCTCTATGCAGAGAAAGTCGACTTTCATAAAAAGGGCGTGGTAAACCGTTCCGTCATCGCGAAGGATAAGAAAAACTATTTCAGCCGGTGGTCCTGGCGGAAACACACGATCAAGGCGATGAATGTGACACAAGGTGCGCGCCCGGACACGAAAAATATAGAGCTCCAATTTCATTATAAAATCAGTAACAATAAAAAGACCTTAAAGGGAAATGTAAAGAATAGGCTCATCCTCCGCAAGGAAAAGGGGCGAATCGTCATTATTAGCGAAAAAGGGGATGTGCAAAAGCAGCGACAAACGGTAGCAAAAACAATTGAACTAAAAATGAATGCCGTGGTAGTGGAAAACAAGGACGGTGACCGCTTAGCCGAGGAATATCGGGATGCCAGGCGTTACCACTTCATCGATGCAGATTCAGATGGCGTAGAAGATGTGGTCGCGTTCTTTACGATCGAGGGTTTCGGCGGGGGGAATAATTACCGTTTTTATATGGCGATCTTCAAGGGCACGAGCAAGGGATATGAATACGTTGATTCAACAATGGTGGGAACGAAGCTGGGTGTCCATCTTGATTTCGATTACCTCAAGTCTAAAGGGAATGAACTGATTGTAAAGATAAAGGTGCATCGACCTGATGATGGCGCATGCTGTCCTTCGATAACGTCGTACGCACGGTATGGCCTCAGGAAGGGCAAGATCGTGGAAATTGGAAGTGAAAAGCCGTAAGGGCAAGAGACAGTAATGCATGGGTCGACCTAGATGCTAATATCCAGACGGCAGGACAGCCATGGATCTTTGCTGTAGAAGAATAATGAGAGAGAGATATTTGGATTGCTTTGCGAAACGGGTGTGGAAGTGAAAATCTTGAAACACATTATCAGCATGACCTTTCTCTTCCTGGTACTATTCGTAGTCTGGCTTATCACTGCGGCGTATATGCCCGTGCTGGAAAACGGGTGGCACCTGCTCACCGGCAGGGGGTATAAAATCCCAGCGGAGTCTTCCATCTTTTCATTCAAGCCGACAGTCATGAACTCCGGCTCCGGTGAGTGGTGGCTTTATGGTGAGGACAGCACCCATTACTATTACCTTGACAATAATACGAAAATCTCCAGGGAGGCTGCTGAGACCTGCCGGGGTTTTTAAGCCGATAATCATACAACGTGGTGCAGGACGGTGAAATGAGAAGCCGCACTTGATCGAGTGCCGTGATGGAGATGGATGGGAGCAAGAAACCATGAAGCTGAATTATGTAGCTATCCTGGCAGGACTGAGCACGTACTGTGTACTCATCGTGATACATCACTGGATGACTTTTGGTGGGCCGAGTTTTTTGCTGGCGCTGTTTGATGAGATAACGATATGGGACCTCTATATTCAGCCCCTCTACAGTGTCGTGAGCGCCATCGCGCCGGGCTACGTCGCCGGACGAATAGCAAAACAACATGGCCTGGTTCATGCCGGTATCGTTGCGCTGTTGTGCGCATTGCTCACGCCTCTCATTACGAAACTATACAGCGGCGGCGGGAACTATGCGTTGGAGGTATACTGGGTGATCATTACCTCTGGCGTGCTTTGCACGTTCTCCGGCTTAGTGGGCGAATATCATGCCGGTCGAATTATAAAGCGCGTTAATGCTTCTGCTAACGTGGATGACCGGTAACTGTTTCACCCGGTGAGAATGAAGAATAAGAAAGGCGAATGATGGAACGTATCGCGGTCGCGAAGAAGACCGGTAAGGTGGTCGTGGTTCTCCTCAAGATCGCCTACATTCTGGCGTCGTCCTTTGTCGTTCTGCTGGCCCTTACCATGACCCATAAGCACTGGGATGACGGTGGCGGGCTGATACCGACTGCCATTGCAAGCATCATCTCCTTTCCCCTGGGCTATGTGGCAGAAGTACTCTATGTTCTGCCCTATGTCATGGGTTTCAGGCCGGACTTGCTTTATGCCGACCTGGAGATACGGAATATATTGCTCGCCATGCATACACTCCTGCTGGTCGGGCTCGGTTATTACCAGTGGTTCTGTTTCGTGCCCCATCCGGTTCGGGAAATGCGCCTGCTCGTTGCCTGGAGGGAGATAAGCAAGCGTCAAGCCCGCCCCCTCATTTTTTATCTTTTGGTGGCATTGGCATTGATCTGGTTGATCTTCGGTGGCGTACGCGCAGCAGACAGTCAACGGAGGGCGGCCTGCAAGGAACTCGAAAGCCTGGGCAGACAATACACCTGTTCCGGCCATGGGTTCTTCCGGGCGATCCAAAAAGGGGAAACTGAACGTGTCGAGCTTTTTCTCAAGGGGGGGGTAAGCCCGAACAGGCGGAGGGACCACTTCGGTACGGCCTTGATGGAGGCGGCCCGCTATGGTAAGGCAGATGTCGTCGGGATTTTGATACAGTATGGAGCGAAGGTTCGCTGGAGAGATGATGCCGACGGTACGGCCTTGCACGATGCCGCCTCCTTCGGAAGTCCGGACATTGTCAGAATGCTTATCGAAGAGGGGGCGAACGTAAATGCGAGGACAAAGCTTGGTGGTGAGGGATATAATGGCTGGACGCCCCTGCATGATGCGATGTCTCTGGCACGGATTGATGATCGCTTGAGGAGTGAGCATTCGGATTTCAAGGATAAGAGTTGGAAAGAGTTGGATCATTTGAAGAAACACCACCCCTTTGCAAGAAAAGTTCGCGCAGAAGAGATCGCTGCCCGTAAAGAGATCGTGCGGATGCTGCTGGAGGCCGGAGCAGATCCGTCTATAGCAGGCAAAGGAGGGATAACGCCCCTGAAGATGGCCCTCCAGGAACAGAGTCAGTATGGGGATTTCGGTGATATTATAACATTGCTACAGGGAGCTGAAAGGTAGATTATGTTTATTGCACATTTACCTGCTGGCTATCTTGTAACAAAAGGTCTTTCGCGCTTGTTGCCTTCAGAGAGCATACAAAAGGTCGATTGGAAATGGTTTGTCGCGGCAGGCTTGATCGGGAGTATGCTGCCGGACTTCGACATGCTGTATTTTCATCTTATCGACCACCGGCAGCATCTCCATCACGGCTACTGGACCCACATTCCCTTCTTCTGGATCTGTGTGTTCGTGCTGTGGGGCGTACTTGCGCTCATAGGGAAGCGTGTTTCACTCGGACTCTACGGTATCGTTGTTTCCGCGAACGTATTCGTTCATCTGTTCCTCGATACGATCGTGGGCAAGGTCAGATGGCTGCATCCGTTTTCCGGCCGCGACATTGTTTTCTTCCACGTGCCGTCAGTCCACAACTGGTATGTCTGGAACTTTGTGTTGCACTGGACGTTTCTGTTCGAAATCGCTCTCGTGATCGGCGCCGTGTATGTGCTGATCAGGTCACGTCTCTTTGATTACTCTTCTGGAATAAGGAGGTAGGCAGGATGGAGACTAATGCTCAAACGCAGAAGACGTATCCCTATGGTGGTGGATTCATGGGTTTTATCCGGGGGACACAGAGCCTCGCGGCGGCATTCTGGGGCGTGGGTGTCTTGCCGGCGTTGATCCTGCTGCTCACCGCCATGGCGACCGCAGGATCGTCGTATTTTTTGACCTATATTATTGCGCTGTCCGTGGTAACGATGGTCGTTC
>DMKB01000380.1 GCA_003454665.1 Nitrospiraceae bacterium
CCGTCCACCCCGTTGAGATCTGGGTCTTCGAGTTTGAGCGGGTAGGCATAGGCTACCGGTGGGGGCATAATTATTACGCAGTTCATCTGGTGTCCGCGTTTCCGTTCTGAGCAGTGCAGTTGCTTTTCGTCACAGGGTTTGCGGCCGATCCCGACGTGTCGGCACAGCCACCCTTCCCTGGTGCCCTGCGTCCGCAGCAGCCGGACCCGCTCTTTTTATACTTGCTGAAATGGAGGCTCAAGGCCATCAGAAGAAAAGCGGCCAGCAGAAAAGCGAGAGTTATCAGGTATTTTTCCATCATATGCGTTGATTCTCAGCACGCAATTATTTGTGCTTCTTCTTCCACTTCCAGTCCTCGTAGTATTCCCAGTTCACCATACTGCTCAGCTCGTCAAGCTCCTTTGACCGCTCCGAGAGGCCGGCCCTGATCACGTCCCGTGCATACAGGAGGCCGATATAGGTGCCTTTTTTTTCGATGACCAGATGACGGACCTTTAGTCCGAGGAATTTATCTATAAGCTGATGGATCGTATCGGTGTGGGGCGCGGTGATGAGCGGCGCGGACATATAGTCTCCGACCTTCGCCGTGTCCGGGTCGAATCCCTTTGTGGCGGTATTCTTCATAAGATCGCGCTCCGTCCAGATCCCCACGAATTTCCCTTCCTCTTTGACCAGAACCGCATGGGCTTCCGTCGGCACGATGAGCTTTGCCGCCTCATGGATCGTCGTGTCCGGAGAAACGGCAATGGTTTCCTCGGCCTTGTCGATAAGGATCTCTTCTGCAGTGGTCGTTATCATGGCATTCTCCATTTTTGCACTGTGTATGAGGCATGTCATCACGCGGATCGAAAATTACCCGCCAAAATCATCGAACAAAATGTGCTCAGGTTCCACACCGAGGTGGTCGAGCATCGTGACCACGGCCGCCGTCATCATGGGCGGGCCGCAGAGGTAGTATTCACTGTCTTCCGGCGCGGGATGATCCTTCAGATACGCATCATGCAGGCATTGATGGATGAATCCCGTAAGGCCCTTCCAGTTGTCCTCGGGAAGGGGATTGGAAAGGGCGAGGTGCCACGTAAAGTTCGGGTAATCCTTCGCGAGAGCGTCGAACTCCTCGGCATAGAACACTTCCCGAAGGCTTCGTGCACCGTACCAGTAGGATATCTTTCGATTGCTCTTGACACGCTTGAGCTGGTCAAAGATATGGGACCGCAGGGGAGCCATTCCGGCGCCGCCGCCGACAAATATCATTTCATTCTTTGTATCCCGGGCAAAGAACTCGCCGAAGGGTCCCGAGATCGTCACGATGTTCCCCGGTTTCAGATTGAAGATATACGACGACATCTGGCCGGGAGGTACGTCTGGTTTCCAGGGTGGAGGGGTCGCGATCCTCACGTTGAGCATGATGATGCCTTTTTCACCGGGATAATTCGCCATGGAGTAGGCGCGCACGATGGGCTCGTCAACTGTTGAGACGTATCGCCACAGGTTAAATCGGTGCCAGTCCGCCTTGTATGCATGCTCAACGTCGATGTCGGCATACCGCACGACATGGGGAGGTGCTTCTATCTGGATGTACCCACCGGCGCGAAAGTCGACGGATTCGCCGGACGGCAGCTCAAGCACCAATTCCTTGATGAACGTGGCGACGTTTCGGTTCGAGCGGACCGTGCAGGTCAACTTTTTAGTCTCGAATACTTCTGTCGGTATTTCGATCTTCAGGTCGTTCTTTACCGGGACCTGGCAGGAGAGGCGGTAGTGCTCACGGATCTGGCGTCTCGTGAGCATCGACGTTTCCGTAGGGAGCACATCCCCGGCGCCTTCCCGAACGACGAGTTTGCACTGGCCGCAGGTCCCGCCGCCGCCGCAGGCAGAGGATATGAATAGCTTATTGTCGGCAAGGGTGTTCAGTAGTTTATTGCCGACAGGAACGTCGAGAGTATACTTCGGGTCATCATTGATGATGATCCTGGCCTGTCCGCTCGGGACCAGCTTCGATCGCGCAAAAATGATGATGAGAACGAGCAGCAGCACGATCAAGGTAAACATCGCCGCGCCGAGGAGTATGAGATTCAAACCGGTCATGCCATTGCTCCGTAAAAAAGCATATTCTCGCGCAAAGACGCCAAGACGCTAAGAAGGAATACAAAGGACTTGTGGTTATGCTTTTCTTTGCGGCTCTGCGCGAGATGCCTTTGCTTCTGGATGTTGACTCATTGGTCTGAGGCGTAGCCTCGCTACAGTTGAATTCCCGAAAACAACATAAACGCCATTGCCATGAGTCCGGTTACGATGAAGGTGATGCCCAGTCCCCGCAGTCCCTTCGGCACGTTGCTGTATTTCATCTTCTCCCGGATCCCCGCCAGCGCGATGATGGCGAGGGCCCAGCCAACACCCGAGCCGAAGCCGAAAACCACGCTTTCCGTGAATGTATACTCCCGCTCCACCATGAAGAGCGATCCGCCGAGGATCGCGCAGTTGACGGTGATCAGCGGCAGAAAGATCCCGAAAGACAGATACATAACGGGGAAGTACCGGTCGATAACGATTTCCAGTATCTGAACAATGGTGGCAATG
>DMKB01000154.1:0-581 GCA_003454665.1 Nitrospiraceae bacterium
TGCCTGTGGCCTTTAGGCTATTGATCCAGTCTTAATTCTTTGGTCTTTCTTCGCGTCTTTGCGGCTTTGCGCGAGACGCCTTTTGGTTTTGTCATTTTTGATCCTGCTTGTCCGGGTAAGGTTATGCTAGAAAAAAAAGGAAAAGTAATTCTCGTCGGCGCCGGCCCCGGAGATCCAGGGCTCATTACGGTCAAGGGACTCGAGTGCGTGCGGAAGGCCGACGTCATCATCTACGACTACCTCGCGAATGAGCGGCTCCTCGACCAGCGGAGACCTGATGCTGAACTCATGTATGTGGGTAAGGAGGGCGGCAGGCATACCCTTCCCCAGGGTGAGATCAACGATCTGATCGTCAAAAAGGCAAAAGAGGGAAAGTACGTTGTCCGGCTGAAGGGGGGTGACCCGTTCATCTTCGGTCGCGGCGGGGAGGAGGCTGAGGAACTGGTTGAAAGCGACATTCCCTTTGAGGTCGTTCCCGGTGTTACCGCCGCAACGGCAGTGCCGACCTATGCGGGCATTCCCCTTACCCACCGGGACCATACGGCGAGCGTTGCCTTCGTGACGGGCCACGAAGACCCGAC
>DMKB01000154.1:659-25136 GCA_003454665.1 Nitrospiraceae bacterium
GTTGATAAGCTCGTCTCTCACGGGCGAAGCCCGGAGACGCCGGTGGCCCTCATCCAGTGGGGCACCCGCACTGACCAGAATGTCGTTGCGGGCAGGCTCAATAACATTGTCGGGAAGGTAAAAGAGGCGCAGCTCGGTCCGCCTGCCATCATCGTTGTTGGAGATGTGGTCCAGTTGAGAAATAAGCTGAACTGGTTCGAATCCAAACCGCTCTTCGGCAAGCGCGTCGTGGTAACGCGATCACGAGACCAGGCGAGCGTATTCTCGGAGATGCTGATCGACAAGGGTGCGAAGCCCATAGAGTTTCCGTCCATTCATGTCATACCCCCGAAGAGCTGGGCTGAGCTTGATAGAGCGATCAACACACTCGAGTCGTACGACTGGATCATATTCACGAGTGCAAACGCAATACGCTTTTTCATGGAACGGCTCCGGAGCCTCGGCCGGGATGTTCGTCAGCTCAAGGGCGTCAACATCTGCGCAGTGGGACCGAGGACGGCCGAGGCCCTTGATCACTTCAGCCTCCGGGCGGACCTGATCCCCGAGGAATTCAAGGCCGAAGGCGTTCTGTCCGCCCTCGGCGGCGCGGACGTGAAGGGCCGCAGGTTTCTCATTCCGCGGGCAAAGGTGGCCCGTGAAATAATCCCTGAGAAGCTCAGAGAACTCGGCGCCGAGGTGACGGTTGCAACGGCGTATGAAAACGTAAAACCCGCCGGCGATGTCGACCGGGTAAAGCGCCTGTTCGAAGAAAAAAAGATCGCCGCCCTTACCTTTACGAGCTCGTCGACGGTCCATAATTTTGTTGAAATGATCGGTAAAAAAGAGTATAAATCGCTCATCGACGGTGTTGTTGTCGCCTGCATCGGGCCGGTGACGGCAAAAACAGCCGGGCAGTTCGGCATGAACGTCGATATCATGCCAAAAGAATACACGATACCGGCCCTTGTCGATGGGATGGTAGAATATTACAAAAAGTCACAACCCTGAGGAGAAACCATGATTACCATATCGGATGAGGCAGCCGAAAAAATTAAAGCGATTCTCAAGGTGGAAGGCCTACCCAATCACGGATTGCGGGTGGTCGCGGGCAGCGGAGGCGGATGCTGCGGCTCGCAGTATGAGATTATGCTCGATGAAAAAGCCGGTGACGGCGATACCGTAGTCGAAAAGAACGGGTCAAAGCTGTTTGTGGACAAGGAAACGGCCAAGGCCCTTGACGGCGCTGAACTGGGATTTATCAGCAACGAGAAGGGTGAGGGATTTGCCCTGAGCTTTCCGAACGGCGCACCCGGCGGAGGAAGCTGCGGCTGCGGTACGGAACCGGAATCGGGTCACGGCGATGGCTGCGGGTCCGGCGGCTGCGGCTGCGGTTAATCCCCGCACGTTGGTCCACGAAGGCACGATGAAGTTAAGCACCAAATCTCAAGCACCAAATGACAAATAATATCGAATCAGCAATATTTAAATGACCGAAACGTTTGAAATTAAGTACTTGAGATTTGTGATTTGGAACTTGAAATTTATCATACTTCGTGCCTTCCCCGGCTAAAAATTAAGGAACCGGGGCGGGCAAGTCTTCGTGGCTGATTTTACTCCGGCCGGCCCCTTCTTTACCCCGCCATGGCGGGGTTGTCCGGGTCAGGCTGTAACGACATGCCGGCTTTCCATAGGAGAATTCATGCGCTATCCTGCTTACCGCCCGAGAAGAATGCGGGCAAATGAACTCGTCCGCCGTATGATCAGGGAAACGACGCTGTCTCCCGATGACTTCGTGTACCCTCTCTTTGTGACTCACGGGAAAGGAGTAAAGAAGGAAATCGGGGCGATGCCTGGAAACTATCAACAGTCTATCGATACTATCGTGAAGGACTGCAGCGAGATCGCGGGCCTCGGAATTCCTGCTGTGCTCCTCTTCGGAATCCCGGAACACAAGGATGAGATCGGGAGTGAAGCGTACGCTGACGACGGGATTGTGCAGCGCGCCGTCCGTGCCATCAAGGATAAGACGCCGGGTCTTTTGGTCATTACCGATGTCTGTCTCTGCGAATATACGAGCCACGGACACTGCGGCGTTATCAAACATGGTGCGGTCCAGAACGACGAAACGCTTGAACTGCTGGCCAAAGAGGCGGTTTCGCACGCAAAAGCCGGCGCCGACATGGTGGCTCCCTCGGACATGATGGACGGCCGCGTAACGGCGATCCGCAATGCCCTCGATGGTGAGGGATTTCATGATGTTCCGATCATGTCCTACGCCGCAAAGTATGCTTCCAGTTTCTACGGACCCTTCCGGGAGGCGGCTGAATCAACACCCCAATTCGGCGACCGGAGATCATATCAGATGGACCCGCCGAACAGTCGTGAGGCGCTCCGCGAAGTAGCCCTTGATATTGAAGAAGGCGCCGACATCGTCATGGTGAAGCCGGCACTGCCCTACCTGGACATCATCTATCGGATAAAAGAGAAGTTTTCCCTGCCCGTTGCAGCGTATAACGTAAGCGGTGAATTTTCGATGATCAAGGCCGCGTCGCAGCTCGGCTGGTTGGACGGCGAGCGGGCAATGATGGAGTCCCTCGTCTCGATAAAGCGCGCCGGCGCCGACGTGATCCTGACTTACTTCGCAAAGGATGCCGCGCGATTATTGCAGTCATGAGTTCTTTTTTATGGAACGAACATGCATGAAGATTCACCGGTACTGCGTGACCGTGTCGGATCATGTTTAACGCATACGTGGACTGTCGAAGGAAAATAGCGTTCAGTCATCGCAACGGTCTGTATCTGTCGTCGTAGCAGAGTTTCGAAATCCGGCACCGAGACCACGCGGTCGGGAGGGGACGCAATTTTGCCGCAAAGGATGTTGACAGGTGCCGTACCTCTGTGATATAAGACGGGGGCTTGGTTAAAACGATGTTTTCAGCGGGAGGAATATAAAGGGGGGGGGATGAAGTATATCGATTGGGTAAAGGAGAAAGTCTGCAGTCCCATTCACGCACTATGGGCAAAACTCAGGGGGCCGCTTACTCTCAAGGGAAAGCTGATTATTCTGTCGCTGCTCTTCGTCGTGGTTTTCGGCGGCGGATTCGTGTCGTACAAGTTTTATGATTTCACCCAGAACAACCCGAAGTTCTGCGTGGGCTGTCACTTGATGCAGCCTGCGTACGACACGTGGGAGACAAGCGAGCACAAGAGCCTAACCTGTCACGATTGTCATCACTTAACGATACCGGAACAGAACCAGCTGCTTATCAGTTTTGTCCTTCACCGGCCGGAGTCGGTTCCCGAGCGGCATGGAAAGGTAATCGTCAACTCAAAGTACTGCAATGAATGCCATACAGAGGGAGACGCGAAGAGGATCAACACATCCATGTTCCACGCGCGGCACGTATATATGGAGCAGATCGAATGTACCATGTGTCACGGTGAGGTTGGCCAGGACAAAGAAGGCCTTCACAGCTTTTTGCCGACGGAAAAGTTTTGTTTGAAATGTCACGGTGGCAAGGTAGTTCACGGCGAAGGGATGGGAGGTCTCGCATGCCTCAACTGTCATACGGACAGAACGCATGATATGAAGCCCGGAAGGAGAAAGTGCCTCTACTGTCACAGTGCGGACCCGACGATCCGTAAAGAGCTTGAAGCAGACGGCACGATGGATGTCCGGTTCTTTAAACCGAATCCTGCCCTCGTCAAAAAGGCGACGAAGATTGCCTATACGAAAACATCGCCCATGCAGCTTTACTGCTACGAGTGTCACAAACCGCATATTCCGGGGAAGGAAAAGCCGAAGATCGCAGACTGTCTGAAGTGCCACGGGGTCGTGCGCAATGTGGGCAAGCACAAACTCCATTTAAATATGGGCATGCAGTGCAAGGACTGCCACAAGCCGCATCTGTGGACCGTAACGACCGCTTCGGCAAAGAAACAGTGCACCCAGTGCCATGCATACAAGAGTCCGAAATCTTTTCTGTAGGAGCGATTGTCGGAAGACGATCGTGTCGTTGTGATACGGTGTGTTGGGCAGTATAGCGTATTTCAGAGAGTACTACTTTTAGCGCTTTGATGAAAGGAGGTGACGTACATGAAGAAGATTCTTGTTTTGATGATTGTCGCTGCAGTAGCAATTGCCATGGCAGTCCCGGCATTTGCGGTCATGCCCGGGAAGACCGCCGAATATGCCGGCGGTGGCGCAGGCAAAGTGGTCTTCGACGGCAAGACCCACAAAGATGCAGGCAACAAGTGTGACAGCTGCCATCCGGCCCTGTTCAAGATGAAGAAGGGTGGGGCTAAGCTGACCATGAAAGACATGAATGCAGGCAAAAACTGCGGTTCATGCCACAATGGGACCAAGGCGTTCAGCACGAAGGCAAATTGCAAGAAGTGCCACAAGAAGTAAGATGCTCTTATTGTGCAGGTAAAAAACCCTCACGGATCGTTCCGTGAGGGTTTTTTTGTCTGGCGGGAGAGCATGGGAATCGAACCCACCTTCACCAGCACGAGCTGAGGAACAACGGATTTGAAGTCCGGGACGGGCACCAGCTCCGTAACCTCTCCCTTTTGTATGCTGCAGCAGGACCGTCTGCGATGTATTGATCAACCGAGGAATACACCATTCCTGCCTTACTGCCGTGATTTCCTGATTCGATGATCTATTATACGAATGCACGCCTCAAATCGCAAGAAATTTTATTCTGAGCGACGGCCGAGGAGTGTTATGGCTTCATCGAGGGTGCTGTGCGCTCCCAGCAGAACGAGAATATCGTCCGACTGGAGTCTGAAGTCCGGCCCCGGATTTGTTGAGGCCTCTCCGTTTCGAGCAACGGCGATGACTGTTGCACCCGTGGTATTCCGGAGATCCAGCTCCTTCAAGGTTTTGTCGACTGCTGAAGAGTCGGGTTGGATCTGCACATTTTCGACGGTGGCATTGGCAAAAAGCGCTGCGATGCGGTCGATATTTTCCTGGGCGAGAGACGTCCCGCGGAGCATCTTGTATCCTTCGAACCGCACCAGGTTGATCTGGTTGGCAATGATATTGTTCGGAATGTGATACTGGTGCAGGACCCGTGAAAATATCTCGATCGAGGTCTCGAATTCTTCCGGAATGACCTGATCTGCGCCGAGCTTGTAGAGCTCGTCCACCTCAAGGGCATATCGGGTGCGTACCAGGATATAAATGCTGTGGTTGAGCTGGCGTGCCAGACGGACTGCGATTCTTGTCGCGGTAAAGTCAGATATGGCGAAGACAATCATTTTGGCACAGTCGACGCCGGCCCTGACGAGTACGTCGATCCGCGTGATGTCACCGTAAAGAATAGACTCGCCCTCTCTTCGGGCCTTGCGGATCGTGTCCGCATTCACCTCGAGCGTCACGTAAGGGATGTTCGTCGCCTTGAGTGTCCTGGCAAGATTTTTGCCGTTCAAACCGAACCCCGCAATGATGGTGTGCCCGGTGAGTGAGCAGGTCTCTCCTTCTTCTTCCGGTGTTGGAGAGCCGATAGGGAGCTTGCTTACGAGCCACGGACTGAGCTGGATAATAAAGGGCGTCGCAAGCATGGAGAGTATGGAGGTATTAATGAACATCTGGAAAACGTCGCCGCTGATGAGCCCATGGGTCTCGCCCTGCTTCGACAGGAGGAACGAAAATTCCCCGATCTGTGCCAATCCCACGCCGGCGAGAAGGGAGCTGCGTATCGGGTAACGGAGTCCTGTTGCCGTTGCAATAACAACAATTGCCTTGATGGAGACGAGAACGATTGTCGTGATGAGAAGAATATGCCAATGCTCCATGAAGTACCGCATATGGAGAAGCATACCGATAGAGATGAAAAAAATGCTCGAGAAATAATCTCGGAACGGCATGATGTCGGCTACGATGTGGTGACTGTACTCTGACTCGGAGATGATGAGCCCGGCGAGAAACGCACCGAGGGCCAGCGAAAGTCCGAGGCGATAAGTGATCCATGCCGTACCAAGACAGAGAAGCACAA
This sequence comes from Nitrospiraceae bacterium, assembly GCA_003454665.1. Taxonomy (GTDB): domain Bacteria; phylum Nitrospirota; class UBA9217; order UBA9217; family UBA9217; genus UBA9217. Next base: position 6,641 of record DMKB01000154.1, read on the forward strand.
CGAGAAGAAAGAACATCTCGCGGTTTTTGAGACGGATCACCTGATGGAGGAGGAAAGGGACGATTTTTCTCGCAGCGAGAAATACGATCACAATCCCCAAAATCGCGCTCCCCAGGGTTTTCAGGATCGAGAGCAATGACACCGTGCCGGCAGTGGTTGCCTGCCCGAGAACGGGAAGGAGGAGCATCATGGGAACGACGGCAATGTCCTGGAACAGAAGAATGCCGGTGGCCAGCCTTCCATGGGCTGAGTCGAGTTCGCCGCGGTCGGAGTACATCTTGAGCACGATTGCCGTGCTGCTGAGCGATGCGAGAAATCCGAAAAAAATGGCCTGTGCCAGAGAGTACTGCAGCAGAACGGCGATACCCACGACAGCCGCAATAGTCAGGAGCACCTGTGAGCTGCCGCCGATAAGAAGCTGCCGGCCTGATCGCAAAATATCAGCAACGGAAAATTCGAGGCCGACGGCAAACAGGAGCAGGACGACGCCGAGCTCAGCGAGGCGCTCGACGACCACGGTTTCCGTGATGATCGCCGCCCCATGCGGCCCGATCAGTACACCGGTGATCAGAAATCCTACGATTGCCGGCAGTCGAACCCGGTGGAAGGCATAGGTAATGGGGAGCGATACCGCTAGCAGGATGATAAGGTCCCGGAATATGGAAACGTCGTGCTCTGCCATAAGTTAGTTATCCACGTATGAATCTCGTTGATTGGCGTCCAAGCGATGACGGCCGCGAGAGGACGCCGCATGAACTGCATGGCCTAACCAGGACAACCCCGCCATGGCGGGGTGAAGACGGGGCAGGCCGGAAAGCAAATCTTTTTTGATCCCGCGACCGTATCGCCTACGCGGGACTTTCGGTTCTTTTCTTGCCATTTTGACAAGAGTTTCATTCGTAACAGACGAAACTCTTCATCGTTGCATCATAATGATTATCGCAGTACGCGTTTATCACCGACGCGTTGGGTTATTTTCTGCGTGTCAAAATATTCGAGAATGGGCACGGCGAACTTACGCGATGTTTTCGTCAGGTCCCGGAATTCGGCCACGGTAATCTCCTTGCTCTGCTCGAGGTGTTTCTTCAGGTTTTCCTGTACGGTACGCAGAATGTCCTTGTCAAGGTGAAGCGAATCATTGATGCGTACGGTTCTTCCCTCCCGGGCGAGAAGCATGAGCAGGTCTTTCGCGTCCTTGTCCGTGATACCGAGGGCCGTGGGCAATTCTTCCCGGAGCGGGGGCTGCGTACCGCCCTGATGAATCGCCGCGGCAATTTTTTCCTTTAACGCCTGCTGGTCTTTACCAATGCCGGCCTTGAAAGACGGCTCTTTGAGATAGGTGCCCTCCGACGCAACGTGGTTTTTCTTGACCAGTCCTTCGACGGCCAGATTAAGGACTTTCTGGTTGAGACGAGTCTTGAGCATGCCCTTCAATTCTTCTTTGTCCAGACCCGGCTTGAGAGGATGCGCCTTGTGAAATGCGCCAACGCAATCGACGATTTTCTTTTCAAGCTGATCGAGGTGCGATCGATGTACATACAGATTCCCTGCCCGGAGCAGTAATCGCTTCCCGGCAACGGCTGAGAGCGCTGACACGATTGCCTGCTTGTCTTCGGCAATGGCGCCCATGATCTCGTGCTCCTCCATGCCGGCGATGCCCCGGTTGGTGATCAGGAGTGCCACGGTTTCCTCGAGGGTGCCTTTTTCAAGCACTTCGAAGTTTCTGAGCCTCTCTGCTGCATTGCCCGGTCTCCGTCTCAATGGATGGGCGTCCAGGATCACGCCGCCACCGAGGGTCTCCAGGGGAGAATAGAAGCGAAGGATGAACCGATCGCCGTGCTGAATGACCATCGGTTGTTCCAGGCGGAACTGCACATAGGCGCCCTGTCCGGGAAGGAGTTCATCCTTTCCCAAAAGCGTAATTCTGCCGATTGCCTCCTGCGTCGTGTTGTACAGACGAATGCGTGATCCGGTTTTGAGCTTGCGCGGAGAGTCTTCGAGGAGGGTGAGGGCCGCATCGGCCGTTGTTGTCGAGCTGAAGTAATCCCGGCTGACGATTGTATCACCCCTCGTAAGATCGTCCTTTTCCACTGATTGCAGGTTCACAGCTGTCCGTTGTCCTGCTACCGCCTGCTGGACGGCCTGGCCGTGCGTCTGGAGGCCGCGCACCTTTGTGCGAATCCCCTTCGGCAGGATATCAATATCCTGGTCGACGTTGATCGTTCCCGTAAGGAGGGTGCCGGTGACTACCGTGCCGAATCCTTTCATGGTGAACACGCGGTCTATGGGGAGCCGGAGTATGCCCTTCGATGACTTGGGAAGGACGGTCTTCGCGAGTTCGTCAAGCTCCCGTATCAGAAGGGGCATGTTGTCGCCCGTCGTGGAAGAGACGGGGATAACAGGAGCGTCCCTGAGAAATGAGCCCTTTACGAATTCGCGGATTTCGTCTGTCACGAGATCAAGCCAGTCTTGCTCGACAAGGTCGATTTTCGTGAGCGCGATAACGCCGTGCTTGATGCGAAGAAGATCGCAGATAGCAAGATGCTCACGGGTTTGCGGCATGATCCCTTCGTCAGCAGCGATAACGAGCATGACAATATCGATGCCGCCCACGCCGGCCAGCATGTTTTTTATGAGTCCCTCGTGACCCGGAACATCGATGATGCCGAGACGGTTGCCGCCCGGAAGGTCGAGTGACGCAAAACCGAGGTCGAGGGTGATCCCCCGTTCCTTCTCTTCCTTCCAACGATCAGGATCAATGTTCGTAAGGGCCTTGACAAGGCTCGATTTGCCGTGATCGATATGTCCGGCAGTGCCGAGAATGATGTATTTCATAGGATTAGGTATCAGGAGTCAGTATTCAGGAGCCAGGAGTCAGGAGCCAGTATTGAACGGATTTTCAATAAATAATCTCATGGACACGGTGATACGTTTCATTGCAGCAGCCCCGTGCATAATACGCGTTGATATGGTTATGCACATCAGTTAGTGATGTGGTTCGCTATAAAGCCGGACATAGTCGGTACATTGCATGAATGCCCTTTGTTTTGCTCCGGGCTATTGACTCTTGGCTCCTGACTTCTGCAGGTTTGCTCTTACTGCTCCGATGATCTGCGCTATTTCCTCATCATTCAGCGTACGTGGATCGAAAAGCACCATCCCTTCTTTGATTCGCGTTATAATGGGTGGCGTGCCGCGCCGTAAGAGGGACTCGATTCGGTTTGCACTCAGCTGGTTATGGCTTATGCATGCTACTTTGGTAGGGAGGTTGCCAATCGGCAGCGATCCACCTCCGGTTTGAGACAGGTCATCCTGCACAGAGACCGAGAGGTCCGCATCGCCTATTGCTGAGAGGCCTTCGGCCAGCAGCGCGGCCTTGCGCGTGATTTCGTCGAGAGGTTGCGTAAGCATCCAGAGCGTGGGGATTTCCTGGACGGCTTTTTTTTCGTCGAGGTACTGATTCAGTGTTGCTTCGAGTGCCGCCAGAGTGAGTTTGTCGATACGGAGGGCCCGAGCAAGGGGGTTGGATCTGATGGCGTCGAGGTACCGTTGGGAACCGAGGATCAGGCCTGCCTGCGGCCCGCCCAGGAGTTTGTCTCCACTGAAGGTGATGATGTCAACACCTGCGTCAACAGCCTGCTGCACCGTAGGCTCGTTGCCGATCCCGTACGCCGCAAGATCAATGAAACTGCCGCTCCCGAGATCCCACATTACGGGGATACTGAATTTCTTTCCGAGAGCCGAGAGTTCCGGAGGTGCAACCTCCTTGGTAAAGCCGACTATTTTATAGTTGCTCGTATGGACCTTGAGAAGAAGCCCCGTATTCTCATTGATCGCAGCCCGGTAGTCCTTGAGGTGCGTTTTATTCGTGGTGCCGACTTCGCGAAGCACAGCGCCGCTCCGTTCCATGACATCAGGAATTCTGAAGGAGCCGCCGATTTCCACGAGTTCACCGCGGGAGACAACGACTTCTTTGCCGCGAGCCATCGTGTTGAGACAGAGAAGAACGGCTGCAGCGTTATTGTTCACCGCGGTGGCCGCCTCGACACCCGTCAGCCGGGTAAGAATGCCCTCCACGTGGGTGTGGCGTTTTCCGCGCTCTCCCGCACCGATAGAGTACTCCAGATTGGAATAACCGCGGCTCACCTCGACAACCCGTCGGATCGCTGACTCACTCAGGGGGGAACGACCGAGGTTGGTATGGACTACCACCCCGGTGGCATTAATCAGCGACTGCAGGGCCGGCTCACGCAGGCTCGTCAGTATCCCCTCAGCACGGTCAAGAATATCCGGTATGGAGGGATGCCGTATTCCGGCTTCAGCGGGAGGGGACTCATCAGACACTGCCTGCAGGATCGCCACACGTATCTCGTTCACGGCAGTGCGCAGGGCCTCCAGGACCAGTATCCGCGGGTGGATGGTGAGCCACTGCTGCGTCCTCGACTCCTTCAGCAGCTCGTCAACAGAGGGCAGTTGCTTAAGGATTTCCTTCATGATAAGAGTACCATAGCATAGTTGCAATCGAATATCAACAGCGTTATGGACCAAAGGATAAGTAAACGCTGCATTCTCTGGGGCAATGGCGGATCCGCACTTTGCGATTATTTTGCTTGATTCAGTAAGGGAGAATGACTATAATGAAGCATCCGAAAGGTCACAATTCTATGCCACCCGAAACGAATCAGCAAGAGCAGCCGGAAGCAGTGGAAAAGAGAGAAGAGGAGTTCCTTCCGGGGAAGGTCAGTGTTACCGGGAAAGAGATAACCTTCCTGGTGCTTATTATTATCTTTGTCTCGCTTCTCGTTGTACTTATTCTTGCCAGGGACAAGACAACAATCATAACGGTAGGGGACCGGGCCCCGGAATTCCAGCTGCCGGCCCTGGGGGGATCCCCGGTGAGTCTGTCAGACTATCGCGGGAAGGTGGTCATGGTGCATTTCTGGGCCACCTGGTGCCCTCCCTGCGTAGAGGAGCTGCCTGTACTCGAATCTCTCTATCAGACACTCAAGAGTGAAGGCCTTGAGATTCTTGCCATCAGTATTGACAAGGGAGAGGGGAGCATTGTCTCAACCTTCATGAAGAGGTATGGATTAACCTTTCCCGTGCTTCTGGACCCTGAGGCGTCGGTGTCGAGTTCGTATGGAACATTTAAACTTCCGGAGACGTACATCGTCGACCGGCAGGGCGTTGTCGCATACAAAGCCATCGGTTCACGGGAGTGGACGGTACCGGTTAATGTTAATATTGTGCGAAACATAATTGACAAACGCTAGGGCATGGCGATAGGTCGATGCGAGAGTGAGTAGATCGAATGTAGAATGCAGGGTTCAAAAGAATCGAAGAGAGCAGTCTGAAAACGGGGGAATATGTCAGATTTTGGTGTAACGATTATCATCCTTGTTGTCATGTTGTATGCAATCATCAGATTCAACAGGGGCATTGGCTGGGGCTGAGGCGAAGATTCGGACGATCCTCTCTGTAGGGGAGGACAGTATTCTCACGGCCGCGAGGATAAAGACGCATGACAGCCGGAGAGGAGAACGGGTCGGTTGCCTGCCATGGCGTCCGCTCTTCTCCGAACCTGAACCTGACGAACGCCCTGTCGTTTTTCTGGTGATAACCTCGCCTCGTAGCTGCCGAGCAGTCATCTCTTGTTTAAAACTCAATATTTGGACGCAGGATGTACTCGATGGTGTTTCCTGCTCTATCTGCTCCGAGAGCTCCGGTATACTTTTTTGCTGATTCCCACACGAACCCCACGGCGAGGGCCAGCGCAATTTTTTTGTTCTTCAGGGGCCATTTTTTATCCACGGTGAAATAGTGGCGTATCCCATCAAAGGACCGGCGTTTCATATCGAAGGTGTATTCAAACCCGCTGTTGTGGTAAAACGTTGTTACGATGGGATTATAATCGATTCTGCTTCTCCTGAGTGAGAGGTAGACGATATCCGTGATTTCGGGATGTCCATGAAGTTTTAACCCGACCCGAAAACTCCAACTCAACTTTCTGTTGGTAGATTTTCGGTCGCCTTTGATTTTCCATTCAAACTCCCACCACTCGTCCTTCACTAATTCATTGTCCTTGATATGGTAATTCCCGGCGCTCACGAGGTACCCGGTATATCCCTTGCCCGTTACATCCGTGCGGTTCGGTACGTCAAAGTCAACCACATTGCCGGCGAAGATCGAGGCAGCGTACGGTTCCTGGAATCCGGCCGTGACCGCCGTGACCAAATTGAAGTTTTCGGTAATCTGCATGTTGTCGTAAAAACTGCGATCATTTTTTTTGATGTATACACCGAGATAAGGCAAGGGGTTCACGCTCGCTTCTATTACCAGGAATCTCGGCACGAGGGCCCGTGAGAGGAGATAACTGTAGATGTTCGATTCTTTCTGCGCGCCGAGATGGGGGATCGGCGCTTTCGTGAGCGCAACGTAGAGACCTATGTTGCTGTAGTAGGCGTCAAGTTCGTACTCGAGCTCGAAACGACGGAATGGCTCCTCCCCATCCGTTGCTTCCCGAGCATCATCGGAGTCCGCATGCTTTGCATAGGCCAACTGAGGGACGGTCAGGGTCATCGTGCAGAGGAGAAGGGAACAACATGCGATAGATCCGACTGCACAAAGATGCGAGGGAAGAGACCGCATAGGGTTAGCATAGCATAGAAAACACAGAAAAGGAAGTTGAGAGCTTAATCAGATGGATCGGCAGGTATAGCTGGAGAAGAAGCACAGGGTGATCACAGGCAATACCGGTTGCGTTTCACCGTTTGTCTCTGCTCACGCCATCGCCGGCTCCTGAAGTTTTACTGATACGACGCGTGAAGAACCCGGCTCCTCCATGGTAATGCCGTAGAGCGCATCGGATGTTTCCATGGTACGCTTGTTGTGGGTGATGACGATGAACTGGGAATGAGAGCTCATTTCCCGCACAAGTCTGGTGAAACGCGTTATGTTCGCCTCATCGAGCGGTGCATCCACTTCGTCGAGCAGGCAGAAGGGGCTCGATTTGACAAGAAATGCCGCGAAGAGCAGGGCGATGGCCGTGAGTGCGCGCTCTCCACCGGACAGAAGAGAAATATTCTGGAATTTTTTCCCCCGTGGCTGGGCGATGATCTCGATACCTGATTCCAGTATGTTCGATTCGTCGAGAAGGAACAGTTCAGCCCTTCCGCCGTCAAAGAGAAGGGAAAATACTTCTTTAAATTTATCGTGGATTGCCGTGAATGCCTCGGAAAACAGTTCCGTGGTTTCGCCGTCGAGCTTGGCAATGGTCTGCTTGAGGTTGTCCGTAGATTCATTGATGTCTTTCTGCTGTGTGGTGAGCAAGTCGTAACGTTCCTTCAGTTCATTGTATTCCTGAAGCGCATCGATGTTAATGGGGCCCATCTGGTCCACTTTTCCCCGAAGTTCCTCGATCCGCGGTTTTGCTTCATCGAGGTTGATCTCGAACTTCCCGAGCTCCTGAACGACGGACTCCAGGTCGGTATGATAGGAATTCCGGATGCTGTCCTTCAAATGCTCTATCTTCATCCGTAGTTCGGTGCGCTTCACCTCATTACTCGACATTTGTTTTTGCACCGCTTCAATCTCATGCATGAGATGGCGTGCCTGCTCCTCCGAGGCCTGGAGGGATTCCGCCTTTTCCTTCTGTGCATCCTGCCGGGAAACGAGGGTTTGACGATCCTCTTCGATCGTCTGGATATATTTGCGGATTTCGACCTCTGCTTCAGTGATGGCAGTCTCGAGTTCACCGCGCTTCGAGGCGATCGAAGCGAACTCGTTCTCCCGCTTCACAATCCGCTCCTCCAGTTCCGTTATCGACTGCCTGAGCGTGTCAAGGTTTCTGAGTGAAGCATCCTGTTTTTCCTGAAGCGCCGTTATCGCCACCCGCACTTCCGTAATCTCAGTCCGGGCCATGTCAAGGTCCTCACGCCGGCGAATGAGCTCAGCCTGAAGGATATCGATATTCTCCTGAGCGCTCGTTTGGCCCTGTTCAAGACTTTTGAGCAGGGCATCCGATTTCTCAATGCCTTCGGTGAGCTCGTTTCTGCGGACAAGGCGATCATTTCGCGCAGCAGCGATCGATTGGAGACGCTGATCGAGACGGTCCCGTTCCTCCTTCAGTGTCCCATGGTCCTTTTGCCCGTTTACGAGGTCGATTGCTGCTGCATGAATCTGCTGTGAGAGGATATCGTCCCGCTTTTTACCTGATTCGATATTGTGTTCAAGGCCCTCTATTGTTGCCGAGATTTCCGCGATATTCTTTTTGAGATCCGCAACTTCCAGTTCGAGGTCCTTTATCTCCCGTCGGTTTCTGAGCAAGCCCGTGCCGCCTGCTTCAAGCATGCCACCGGTAACCGCACCCCAGGGGTCGACTATTTCACCGGAGAGGGTAACCAGCGTTTTATGAAATCCGTTGCTGTTCCAGAGGTGGAGTGCCGTGTCCAGCGTGTCTACGACTACCACGTCATTCAGGAGGTACTGGGCGACACTTCGGTAATTATCCCTGCAACGAACGACGGAGAGGGCCGGTCCGATGACCCCCTGGTGGCCATTTTTTACGAAGGGTTCGGATTTGATCTCCCGCGGCGCCTCCGGGACGAACGTGCTTCGTCCACCGCTTTCGGTTTTGAGGTAATCGATGGCCTTCAGCGAGTCATGGTGAGATCCCACGACGACATACTGGAGCCGTTCGCCGAGTACCGCCTCGATCGCAAGTTCGTAAGTCGGCTCCGTTTCTATGATATCGGCCACCAGCCCGTGTATTGTGCCGAGGCGATCAGCCGCTGCGGGTTCCTTGTGAACAGTCATTACCGTCTGGACGCCTTTCTGGTAGCCTTCGAGGCTTTGTTCGAGTTCGAGCAGGGAGCGGAGGCGTGAACTTCGGTCGGCCTGCCGGTCTTTGGCTGCATCACGCTCCGCCTCGAGGGACTTCATGCTCGTGAGCGTTTTCTCCATGCCGGCCGCGGCGAGCGCTCGCTCTTTCTCGAGGGCATCCCGTCGCGCGGCAATCTCGGCGACTTCCCTTTCTTTTTCCGCAATGTGCGAGCGGAGATCGTTTTGCTTGATTTCGATGTCTTCAGCTTCCCTGATGCTGACGGCCTCTTCTTCGTCAAGTTGAGAAAGCCTGGCCAACAGGCTGGACGCCTGGCTTTTTTCCGCGGCGGTCTCGTTCATGGCGTTAAAAAAACCGGTCCGCGAATGCTCGAGCTCCTGCTCTTTCTCTGCCAGTGTTTTCGCAAGCGATTCGAAGGTCACTGTCTTTTCGAGAAGAACGGTATTTTTATCGTGTAGCAACGCGGCGAGCGACCCCGACTCTTTTTCGAGTGCCGTGAGGTGGCCGGCTGCCTGTGCCATTTCCTGCTTCAGGTACTCGATATCCTTCTGGTCACGTTCGCGCTGTTCGGTCAGCGACGAAATCTGGCTCTTCGCAATCTCAACGCGGTGCTCGGCACGGCCAAGAGCGCTCTCTGTCTCGTGGAGCGAATGCTGCAACGTGGAAACTTCACGTTCGGCGGAAAGGGCCTCAGCCCTGGTCTCCTGGATGGCCGCTTCAGAGCCGCTGAGGGATGCATGGAGTTCGGTGAAGCTATTCTCTACACCTTTGAATTCTTCGGTTGCTGAGGCCCATTCAAGCCCGAGATTCGAGTACTCGACGGCAGTGAGACGAAAATCCAGGTCCTTCATTTCCGTACGAAGCTTCTGATACCGCTCCGCTTTTTTGGCCTGGCGATCAAGGGAGTTCACCTGTCGTTTGACCTCAGCAATGATGTCGTTTATGCGTAGCTGGTTTTGTCTGGTAGATTCAAGTTTGCTCAGGCACTCCTGTCTGCGGGCTTTGTATTTCATCACGCCTGCGATTTCTTCGAACAGGAATCTCCGGTCCTGCGGTTTGGACGAAAGGATCTTGTCAACGCGGTCCTGTTCGATGATGGCGTGTGCCTTCGCGCCGACGCCTGCATCCATCATCAAGTCGCGGATATCTTTCAGCCTGCAGGGAATCTTGTTTATGGAATAGTCGGTCTCGCCCGAGCGGTACAGTCTCCTGGAGATTTCGATCTCCTTGTACTGACCGAACTCGCTCGGGAGCTGGTCCGCAATATCGGTAATGGTGAGGGAAACTTCGGCCATGCCGAGGGGTTTGCGGGTCTCGGTGCCGCTGAAGATCACGTCTTCCATCTTGTCGCCCCGCAGGTGTTTGGCGCTCTGCTCCCCGAGCACCCAGCGGATGGCGTCGGAGATGTTGCTTTTACCGCAGCCATTGGGGCCGACGACGGCGGTAACACCCGGCTGAAACGTGACCGTTGTCTTTTCAGAGAATGACTTAAAGCCGAACATGTCGAGGGTCTTGAGACGCATAGATCTCCTTACTGCAACACTGCTGGTATGTCGAATGTATCCCCGATGGAATGCCTTTTTTATCAAGGAAATGATCAACTTCTATATATCACAAGAATCGGCTTTTGTAAAGAGAAAATTACAAGGGAGGGTGTTTATTTTTCCCGGGGCACAATATATTGTGGTGTTTAGGAGGCGTGAAAATCGTGAAAAAGCTGAATTATGGGTAAAAAAAGGGGATACTGTCGGCAGCGGTTGAATCAGCCGTCGTATCTACCGGAGGAATGAGCCCTTCTCGGTCCGAAAGGCCAGGGCGATGAGGAAAGCAATCCGACGTATCAAGGGGTGCGAGGATTTCTTAGGAGTCCGGCTCCCGCAGGCGGCGCAGTCCGACATGCATCGGCAGCAAGACTGCAAGGAGATTTATGACAACTACCAGGGCAAAGGACATGACAATTGCCACCCATCCGCTGTCAGGAATATGTCGTCCGAAGGTCTGCGCCGTGAATATGCGATATACCGGCCATGCTTCAAGTATGATGACCGTGCCGATGAAGAGCATTGCAATGAGCATGTAGATGATGCCGCCGAAACCGGTAGGGATCTGTGCCACATTTTCGTACCGGAAGCGGGGAAAGACCGAACCAAGTCCGACGCCCAAAGCGGTAATGCCGAATGTCATCATGATTACGGTCATCACGGACAGGGTCATCATAAACGGAGTCACTCTGAGGAAGATGTTCGAGATGACGATCAGAATGCCGGCGAGTATAACGAGTGGCAGAAGACTGCTTAAGAATTTGGCCCACAGGAATTGCTTCAGAGAAAGGGGTGACGATCGGATGATCCAGAATGATTCTCCTTCGAGACTGACGGCAGGAAATACGAAGCGTACTGCGACGGCGGACACGACGAAACCAACCATACCGAGGTTCAAAAAAGAGATGAGGTTTTGCAGGAAAAAACTCGGCATGGCGGCGCGCTCAAGGGGGAGAAGCTTGAAACTGTAGAGATATACAACGATAAGGGCGACGAGGAGAAAGAGCTGGGACCACTGCGAGGTGTTGCGAAAGAAGATTTTGACGTCCTTCAAAACAATTGCGCGAAGCCTGCCGCGAAACGGAGAGGACACGAGCGTGAAGAACAGGTCCGCGGCGCGAGAGCGGGACAGCGGCGCTTTTCGGCCCTCTTGTGAACGTGACCATCCCCGGTAATAGATTTTCATACAAACCCACTCACCGATGACGATCAATGCCAGCGCAGTGCTCCAGAGCATGAGCAGATAAAAGAGTGCATCACCACCGTTTCCCCTCAGCAGCGGGGAAAGTGACTTAGCGGCCCAGAAGCTCGGCAGGAGCGGTGAGACTGGTCCCCGCATGGCCGTGAGGTACTGGACGAGGGTCGGAAACGTATCCGGGTCTACGAGTTTCTCCGGCTGCAGCAGCCGAAGGAGTATATACATGGCCATGAAAAACAGGAGGCCGAGAAGAACAAGTATGTCCTTGGCCCTCCGCGCGGGGAAGGCATTGACGAGGAGCATGGTAACGATAATGCCGATCCCTGCGGGTATGATCAGGAACGGAACCACGGTCAGGGCCAGCCCGACATAGTAGCCTGCCGCAGCCTTGAAGACGACACCGTATGCGATGAAAACAGGCAGGCCGTAGATCAATACCATCCAGGATGAATCGACGAGCGTCTCAACGAACTTCGATCGATAGATGTCTTCTCCATGAATCGGCGTTGCGTGGAGGATCTCGAGTTCACCGGAGAGGTAAAACGTTGACAGTGCCGTCACGATATTGCTGAAGACAAGGACGGAGAAGAAGACCACCAGGATCATAGAGAGCAGCCTGATCGCGAGCAGGTCGCCGAGACCTTCGATGGTCCTGAAATAGGTGAGAACCCTGAATGATATTCCGAACATGAAGGCCCAGAAACCGAGGCCGAGAAGACCGAGGAAGGCGGTCTTGACGCCGTCACCGGGCTTGAGCCGATGGAGCCTGTTTTTGATCGCATATTTTCGCGGTGCGAGGAGAAAAAGCATGGATACACCATAGATGCAAAGTGCAAAGTGCAAAGTGCAAAGTTCACTGTTCAGAGTTCAAGGTGCAGAGTTCAGAGTTCAAAGTGCAGAGTTCAGAGTGCAAGATACAGTGACACTTTCACCAACCCCTCGAAAGCCTCTCCGCAAGCTTTGCGGGAAGCCCCGCTGAAATGATTTTACGCTGGGCCTCATTGATATTATAGTCGACTCGGTGAAAGGTTACGTTATTTTCACGAGTATCGTACACCAGGAACGATGCCCGGGAATCACCGTCCCTTGGCTGGCCGACGCTGCCCGGATTGATCAGGTACCGGTTCAATTCCGTTATGGTGTGTGCTTCGGGAAGTTCGACGGCAAGGACGTCGTCTCTGAAGCTGAAAAGGACCTTCATGTGTGTATGGCCGAAAAAACCGATGTGCGGTGATCCTTTCAGCGACTCGAGGAGGGCAAAATTTTCCTTCAAATCATGCTTGGTAAAAATGTAACTGTCAGTGTTATGGATGGAGCCATGGAACAGAAAGAAGGCCTCCACCCTGAGTTCTCTCGGCAGGCTTGCGAGGAACTCCTTGCTCGCCGGTGTGAGCTGTTCACTGGTCCAGAGAATCGCCCTCCTGGCAAGGGCGTTGACGTTTCCCGGCGATTCCAAACCACAGGAGCGGGAATCATGGTTTCCCATAATGCACACAATGTTTTCCCGGCGAATGATTTCTATGCACTCGTTCGGGTTTGCGTTGTATCCGGTTATGTCTCCGAGGCAGAGCGTTTTGTCGACCTTGAGGTCGGCAATCATCGCAAGGACGGCCTGGAATGCTTCGAGGTTTGCATGGATGTCTGATATAATGGCGTAGCGCATGGGTAATTGCTATCCTGACGATCTCATCGATGACGTTGCTGCTTATGAGGCTGCCAATGCAAAATACAGACATCAATATATTCCACATCATCACCGCTAACGCCGATTCCATTACCCGCTGGCATTGTGTGATCGCCGAGCCGTGGCACGGTGAAGTCAATATTTTCAGGGCAGAGAGGACTTTCTCACGAGTAAGAGACGCTTGTCTGAAATGCCTTTCTTTTCAGGATCTCTTTATGAGTCCAGTACCTCATCTCCGCCAGTGAGTCGTAAAAATATCGGTTCAAGATGGCTGTCCTGCATCCGGGCCATGCGGCCGAGGTCTTGGACGCTGCCCTGGGCGATGATGTTGCCCTGGTTTATTATTGCCACGCGGCTGCACATTTGCTCGACGATCTCGAGGGTGTGGGTCGACATGAATACCGTAACACCCTTTGAAGCCAGGTCTTTAAAAATGTCTTTCACCAGCCGCGCGCCGCGCGGATCGAGGCCGACCATTGGCTCGTCCACGACAAGAACCCGCGGCTCGTGGAGCAAGGCCGAGGCCATCACAAGACGCTGCTTCATGCCGTGGGAGTAATTTTCCACGAGCTCATCCATCCAGTCCACAAGGCCGAAGAGTTCAAGAAGCCCGATGATTCGATTTTTTGCGTCTGTCAGATCGTACAGGCTGGCGGTGAAGTGCATAAATTCCGTGGCAGTCAGCTTATCGTAAATATAGGGCCTGTCGGGGATAAAGCCGGTGATGGCCTTGGCCTGGATCGCCTCCCGCTGGATATCGTACTCCCCGATAACAGCAGTTCCTTCCGTGGGTTGAAGCAGGCCGGCGATCATCCTGATCGTCGTGGTTTTCCCGGCGCCATTTGGCCCGAGAAAGCCGAAGATCTCCCCGCTTCCGACATCAAGGTTAATGTGGTTGACGGCGGTGAGCTTGCCGTAAATCTTGGTGAGATTCGTGAGTTTGATCATGTCAGTTTACGTGCTGCAATGCGCTTTCCACAGACGAACATTGATGCAGGCGGGGAAGGCGTATCCTCGCAAAAAACAACATTACTCCCTCGGCGCTCTTCTGAGAAAATCAACGTGATCTGTGATAGCTCCTGTTCACCCGTCTCAGTGAACGCTCCTGGAATGGTAATCCCTGGTCTTCAGGGTTATTTTGTCGCGGCTTTCCCTTCATGTGTCTTCAGCTTTTTCAGTTCCCGATGCCGGTACTTCACCACCTCCACCCGGAGTTTGCCGACGAGCCTGAGGATTTCCGACTGCCGGTCGAGGTTGCCCGTGACGAACCGGATATGCGTTGCGTCAGCCGGAAACTGGTTGAACGTGGGATCTACTGCCGCCCAGCCGCCGAGCCAGACTTCCGGCCAGGCGTGGTAGTAGAAGCCGTTGTCCATGTACACGATGCCCACGGCGATACGCGTCGGTATTCCTGCTGCCCGGGCGAGGGCAGTGTAGAGCGTTGTATGTTCATTACAGTCACCCACTCGCTGGTTCAATATTTCGAGGGCACTCGGGATGCTGACGACGGGTTTCTTAAAAATTGCATCATAAACCCATTCATTCAATTTTCTCGCGGCGATACGCGCATCCTGCTCATTGCCGAGTATTTTTGCAGCCTGCTTTCGTATCCGTTCGTCATCGCTCTGGATCAGTGCATTCGCCTTGAGGTGCTCCTGCAAGTCTTTTTTGGCGTAGGGCAGATCGTATGAATGAGCAGGGGGCTCCACAGTGATTTCGACGGAGTTCCCCGTCAGTTTCTGACGACCCTCGTCGAGTTCAAAGCCGGTTAGCGAAGCATTGTTCAGGCGAGCTTTGAGATACACGACGGAAGAAGCATTGGTGATGGGAGTCGACGGAATCCTGGTGAGGGCAATGATATCCACTGCAGGGCCCTTCTTGTCCAGTTTCTTTGCTTCTTCCCTGGTTTCTTGCAGGAGGACGTACCCAAGGGGGCTTTCTTCCTTGATCGTTTCTCCGTCCTGGGTGATCCAGGAAAGCGCCTCCATTCCCTGGAACGTTTCCTTGAGCTTATAGACGGTTTTTTTCTCATCGCCTACTTTGATCTGTTCTTTTGCCATGACGGTAACCGTGGCGTCATCGGTCTTCATGGTGGCGGGGTTGAAGAGGGGAAAGCGGTACGTTTTGCCCGGCTCCAGACCCAGCATAACCAGGGCGGGTTTGATGTTCGGAGACAGATAGGGCGGGGCGTTCAGAGGGATTCGTTCCTTTCTCACCTGCCCGCCCGTGATGATGTCCAGGACGAGCTGGTCCTTGATCACCGCGCCTTTAATCTCCATGGAGGTCATATTCGACTTCATGGTGAAGTCGAAATATTTCAGAAGAAAATTTTTTGTCGTGTAGCTGTTGATAACGGTTCGTATCCGCTGCACCGTGCCCAGTACCAGGATGTCGAGTTCCGACTCCTCGAAGAGATGGTAGGTATCTCCCTCCGGCAGTATGCGCGTATGTGCGTAGCCTATTTTCCGGTTTAGCTGGTAAATACCGAACCATTCGTCTCCCACGCGCACGCCTTCCTGGGTGATAACATCCAGGGCGATGACGACGCTCGGGCGCACGTACGTGCGCTCGACGAGCAGCCCGAGCATCACGAGCCAGAAAAGTATGATAGCTGTTTTGACGAGATTCATGAGATTGCCGCCTATAGCTATATACTACCAAATAATAGGAAAAAGGGAAAGTCATGTACGTGCGAATATGTGGTACAATTAATTGAAATACGTAACGTGGGCGAGGTGTTGGGGCGGTGACATATCCCTTCTCACCGAATCAATGTTGCAGCAACATGAATGCGTGGCTATGAAACGAGACGGAAAGGAAGCGATCAATATGAAATCCATCAACGCGATCATCTTGCTCGTGCTCGTGAGCATCCTCTGTACGATCGGCTGCCACAAGGAAACAGAGGAGCAAAAGATTAGAAAGGTCATTGCGGAAATCCAGGAAGCTGCGGAGCAAAAGGCGATCAAGACCCTCCTGGGGCATCTTTCCAAGGCGTACCGGGATCCGCAGGGTCGCGACTACAACGGCATCAAGGGCCTGCTCGTATTCTATTTTTACCGGCACCAGAAGGTCTCGGTGTATATCGCGAATCTGGAAGTAGGCGTAACGGATTCGACGGCTGAGGCGGCCTTTGAGGCCGTTCTGACGGGAGGGGACAAAAAAGGAGCAGCAGGAGGACTTTTGCCCGACACTCTCGGCATGTACCACTTTACCGTGTCTTTCATCAAGGAGTCAGGCGACTGGAACGTTCTATCGGCACAATGGAACCGGACCGGTGAGGGTGCCAGGGAATAAGCGCCATAGACGTAACGTAATCAGTGCAGCAGTGAGGAGGAAGCAGGGAAGCGGGAAAAAGGGCGCCATGCCGCCCCTGTCAATAATCCGACCGGGGCTTTTCTCCACGATGGAGCGCAGTCGGCTCAGGAAGACATATTCACTCTACAATCGGATGGTTACCCCTGTAATTATTGAACCGTCAGCTTCCTGAGCGCATTTTTCGTGTAGGATGCCATGTCTCCGAAGGCATACAGGATGCAGAGATAGGTGGAAGATGCCTTAGGAGAACATTCGCCGGTTACGAGCCGTTCTTCGTGAGCTGTCGCGAAGGAATCGGCCATGCGGATGAGCGTGTCGCTCCCCGCCACAATCGTGTCAGTACTTTCCTTTTTCCCGGAGACTGCGGCCTCTCCGGCTTTCTTGAGAAGATCCTTTGCGGACGAGAGCATTTTGTTTGTTTCATCAATGGCCTTGTCGCTGAAAAGGAGGCCGTCCTTTATTTTGACGCGGGTATTCTCTACGATTCGTTCGATGCTGGTCACGGCCTTCTCAATCTGGGAAGGGACGCCGATTATCGAACGTGCTTCGTTGTCCGAAGACGCGTTTTTTGCGAGTGATTCCGTCAGTGCGTCTTCTTTCTGGTGTATCTCATTCGCCAGTTCCAGAGCCTGATCCAGCGAAGGGGTTTTATTTTTCGAGAATGCCTCTTCCGTAAACTGGAGCATCTCTTCCGCCTTGTGAAGCATCAAGTAGATTTCCTTTTTGATGTCCTTGACACTCTGTGCGCTCATGCGAATCACTCTCCTTTCGGCTTACGATCACGGATGGTGGCCGGTCACGCGGCTGTCTGCAAAGACCTTCGGACTATATCAGAAAAACGGTCATCTGGCATTACAAATTTATTTATATCCATATTTTGATGACTTATAGAAAACCAACGATACCGGCGTACTTGCGATTTTCGCTACCCTTTTCCACTCGGGCCCTCTCCGTGCATGAAGAACAGCAGCGGATTTTTTCACTCCTGTACGCAAAAAAACGTCCGAAAAGGCGGAGGCGAATGGTTCATCTTTTTCTAATTAAATTCTAGCACATCTTGCCCTTTTTTGCTTGTTTATCCTTGACATACGAAGACCCGCTGGTATAATCACGATTGGCACAATATTCCCGCCTACGGAGCAGCTCATGCCTTATTTTGCCGGTGAAATTTTTATCAGCGAGGTCCTGAAAAGGCCGGTGTTAGACCGGATGGGCGAGGAGATCGGGAGGCTTCGGGACATCGTCGTTGGTCTCGGTGAGACCTTTCCCGCAGTAATAGCCCTCGTCATCGCCGCCGGCCGGTCGACCTATATTCTCCCCTGGGGCACCGTAAACCTATTCAACCGCAGGGTGATTTCTGCTACGCTCTATCGCGGAAAGCTTCATTCCAGTTCACCTGATCCCGCGGATATTCTGATCTGCCGGGATCTCCTGGACAAGCAGATTGTGGACATTCATGGGGCGAAACTTGTACGCGTGAATGACCTGAAACTTGCCGATGTAAACGGGAGACTCTGTCTGGTGGCAACGGATATTGGACTGCGGGGTATCCTGCGCCGGCTCGGCATGGAGGCACGGGGTGAGAAATTCCTGTCATTTTTCCGGTACGCCCTTCCGCACAAGCTCATCGGATGGAACTACCTTCAGACCGTGGAGCCCAAGCTGTCGAGGCTGAGGCTGACGGTATCGAGGAAAAAGATCGCCAAGCTGCACCCGGCCGACCTTGCCGAGATCATCAGCGAAGTATCGAAGAAGGAGCGTGAGGCCATGTTCGGAAGCCTGGACGTGGAAACGGCAGCCGAGGCCCTGGGCGAACTCGAGCCGGGTGTGCAGGCCGATATCCTTGATGGCATGACTCCGGACAGGGCCGCAGATATTCTCGAAAGTATGCCGCCAGACGAAGCAGCTGACGTTCT
>DMKB01000235.1 GCA_003454665.1 Nitrospiraceae bacterium
AACAAGTCGCTCCACGCCGACCGCTTCGCGGCGTGTGATATCATCGTTTGGCCTCCAGGACGGGAAAATCAAATGAAGATAATTATCGTGGGTGCATCTGGTCGAATTGGTAGGGAAGTAGACAATGCGTTATCTGGAAGTCACGATATTATTCGTGTCGGGGCACATAGTGGTGACGTACAATGCGATTATACCGTCCCAGACTCAATTCGTGATATGTTCGAGAAAATTGGTAAATTTGATTCCCTAATATCAGTTGTCGGTGGAGATAGTGTTTTCAAGCCATTGGCAGACTTAGATGATGAAGATTTTAGGTTTGGTTTCGAGCGTAAATTTCTTGGCCAAATAAGGCTTCTTAAGTTAGGAGATAATTTTGTCCGAGATAGTGGCTCTTTTGTGCTCACCAGCGGCTTCTTAAGCCAATACCCGAATCCCTACAGTGTCGCCACCGGACCATTGAATGCTCTAGTAGATACCTTTGTCAAAAATACCGCACCTCTGCTGCCCCGGGGTATTCGAGTAAACGTGGTTAGTCCCGCACCCATTGTTGAACCGGGGCGGGAAGGCAAAGGGTTGGTTACTGCGGCAGAAACAGCCAAGCTATATGTCGAAGCTGTTGAAAACAATATTACTGGCAAAGTTTTAAGGACGTGGGGCGGCTTGCTCGTTGCAACAGAATAACAAACTGTCTGTCTGAAAATCGGCCTAACCAGCGGGTCAACCTGATCGGAAGAGGCTCTGTTAATCCCACATTTTTTCTGGGATGGCAGGTTACCCTTAACGTTACGCCACAAATACTGGAGGTATCTTTCTCAATGAAAACGGTAGCGACAATCACTTTATTATGCGTGCTTTTCCCTCTTGCCACCTTATTCGCTGCTGATACACATTGGAAATCCATCTATAACGCAGATGTTGATGGAGATGGCATTAAAGAGAGATTCTTATACGCACTCGACAAAAAAAGCCAGAATTATGACGGCAACCTGACAATAAAGTCCAAAGATGGCCATGTTCTATGGACTCATCAATGGAAAATGACTCCGAAGGACCTGGAGAGTGATCTTCTGATGAATGAAGGGAATATCTCGATATCCCATTGGGTAAGGCACTTTTTTGATGGGACCCTTGTTTATGGGGCGAAGTTTGAGAAGGTTAGGATAAAGAAGGATGACATAGATGATGACTATATGAAATTCTATTCCAAACGCGAAAAAATACCGGCAGCAAAGCTAAAACAAGAAATATTGTCACAGAAGATTAACGCGACTTTGTATTATCGTGCCAGCTGGAGAGAAGATCTGGTTATGTTAGTTTATATGCCGTCGTTGAAGAAATTTATTGGTTATTCTGGCGGTGAATACAATAACTAATCTGACAATCAGGTCAAGTTGACGAGAAAAAATGCGCAACTTACTCGAGTTGTTAAACCCCGGAGCGTTCCACAGCAAAGGCCGCAGGCTTAGCCCCTCGATATTACCCCTTCAACGCCTCCAGATCCTCCCACCGCTTATATGTCCCGGCCAGTTCTTTTTCCACCGACTCAAGCCTCTGCAAGATGCTGATATACAATCATCACCCCGGTCTTCAACCGACGGTGGTTACCGTCTCATACCATGTCCTTCCAGAATCGTCTTCCAATTAGGATCGGTGGTGAGGAAGTCGTAAATTTTATCACGGGCATCATTTACTTTTTTGAAGTAGGTACCGTTGACTTTTGCGATATGCAAGGTGCCCACCCTGTTGCCGGGCAAGGGTTGTGGATTTTCTACAGTACCACCCAGGGGAACGATTTCAAGATGACAGCCCGTTGAGGCCAGTGTTTTCTTCAAATATACGGCCTGGTGGTAGAAGATCACTCCGGCGTCCGCTTCATCATGACACAGCGCGTAAGGAATATCGCGATGCATAATTCGTGAAGAGGCGACCCATTTGGCCCCTGTGCCTTGCGGTTTCGTACCCCTGCCGAAGACTGATAACACGCCATTGATATCGTAGGGATTATTAAAGCTAGACGTATCAATCAGGTTTAGGTCCTGTAAAAAAATACTCTCGAACAGCTTGGTTGCATCACAGCCAAGGGTGTTTTGAGCGGCCACATTAAATATTGTTTCCGAGAAATTCTTAAATGAGCCTGGTTCATCGTAGGGATTCGGTGTCACTACACGGGTAATGCCATCCAGATCACACACATTCTTAATGACACCGGCTTTGTCGTTCCGGATCAAAATCACATTACCTTGATTAACCAAAAAAGTCTCGCGGGTATCTGCATCCACCATACCATTGGCCACCAGTTCATTCATCACGGCACCGGGAGCCATGACCAAAGAAGGACGGCCTACCATTTTAATGTTCTTGAATTGCAATTCCTCCGCCGTAATTTGATCAATTGACACCGGTGGTGACGTTGACCAGCAAATGGATACTTTGAATTGATTTGGTGTACCCTCTTGTTCAAGCAGGCCGACATGTTTTTCCGGTAGCAGATCGGGGTCACCAAACATGGCATCTTTTAATGCCATATGGTAGTTGCCGGGAGTCGAAATAATCAGCTCACAAGACAGGTTGCCGTGTAAATCGTTAATATCGTTCGCCAGAAGTTGAGTTAGATAGGGCGTTGACGTTACTTCATCTTGCGGCCACTCAAGTTTACCCAGATGTTGTACGATGACCGGTCCGATGTCCGGCTCGGCAGCGACTGCCGGCACAGTATAACTGACCATCGATAACAAAAAAAAGGAGCTACTGAGCATCATAAGTAATGTTTTTTTAACCATAGCAACATGACCTCCTGGACTGGGTTGATGCATGATGTGGGTTCGCAACGCTTGCCACCCCTGTCAGCTATAGAAAAAATATAGACGGCGTTTGTTCATCTGTCAAGGAACAATCTCTTGCCCCGGATCGTCCCAAAGCTAAAGCCGCCCCCTCGCCCCCTCAACACTACCCCTTCAACGCCTCCAGCTCCTCCCACCGCTTGTATGTCCCGGCCAGTTCTTTTTCCACTGATTCAAGCTGCGCCTTTGTTGTGGCTACTTTGTCGCCGCTTTCACGGTAAAAGGCCGGGTCGGCCATGGTGGCGATGAGCTGCTGCTGTTTCGCGTCAAGGTCCTCGATGCGCTTCGGAAGGGCGTCAAGCTCCTTCTGCTCTTTAAAGGTCAGCTTGCCGGGTTTCCCCTTTTGGCGGCCCGGCGCTTCCTTTTTTGCTTCCTTCTTGAAGGGGACATCAGTCGGTGCAATCTTCCCTTTGCTCTGACGCAGCCAGTCGTCGTATCCTCCCACGTACTCATTCACCTGGCCTTCGCCTTCGAAGACAAGGGTGTTCGTGACCACGTTATTGATGAAGGCCCGGTCGTGGCTCACGAGGAGTACGGTGCCGGGATATTCCATCAGAAGCTCCTCAAGGAGGTCAAGGGTCTCAATATCCAGATCGTTCGTGGGCTCGTCGAGGACGAGGACGTTCGAGGGCTGGGTGAAGAGCTTGGCGAGGAGCAAACGGTTCCGTTCTCCGCCGGACAGGACCTTCACGGGACTGCGCGCACGGGCAGGGGCGAACAGGAAGTCCTGGAGATAGCCGATGACATGACGCTGGTTGCCGTTGATGGTCACGTAATCGCTGCCCTGGGCAACGTTGTCCTGCACCGTCATTTCATCATCAAGCTGCTCACGGTGCTGGTCGAGGTAGGCCTTTTCGAGGTTCGCTCCGTGCTTCACCCCGCCTGAGCGGGGCGCGAGATCGCCGAGCAGTATCTTCAGCAGCGTGGTCTTTCCTGCGCCGTTCGGTCCGATGATGCCGACCTTGTCGCCGCGGATGATGGTCGTGGAAAAATCGTTGATGACCACGTTGCCGCTGTAGCTGTGGCCCACCCCTTGGGCCTCGATCACGAGCTTGCCCGAGCGCTCCGCTTCCTGCATCTGCATGCGCGCCGTGCCGGTGACTTCGCGCCGCTCGCTCCGTATTCTTCTCAGTTCCTTGAGCGCCCGCACGCGGCCTTCGTTTCTCGTTCTGCGCGCCCGGACGCCCTGCCTGATCCAGACCTCTTCGGCGGCAAGCTTTTTGTCGAATTTCGCACTCTCGACAGCCTCGGCATCGAGGGCGACCTGCTTCAGTTCGAGATAGGTATGGTATTTCCCGGGCCAGCTCGTTAGCCTGCCGCGGTCGAGATCGACGATTCTTGTCGCGAGCTTTTGGAGCAGGGCCCGGTCATGGGTCACGAAGAGCAGGGTCCCGCCGAAGGATAGCAAAAATTCTTCCAGCCAGGCAATGGAATCGATGTCAAGATGGTTCGTGGGCTCGTCGAGGAGCAACAGGTCGGGCTCGCCTGCCAGGGCCTTTGCCAGCAGGACACGGCGCTTGAGGCCGCCGGAGAGTTCGGAGAATTCGGCGTCCTCGGGAAGTTGGAGCCGCGTCAGGATGGTCTCGATCTGCTGCTGCATCTGCCAGCCGCCGGCGGACTCGAATTTGTGTTGGACATCCTCGAGCTCTGCCATGAGCTTTTCGCTGTGATCATGGGCCAGACGGGCGCTCACATGATGATACTGGGCAAGCAGGGTCCCCTGTTCGCCGAAGGCGCTCGATACAACGTCGAACACGCTTCCCCTGAGCGCCTGCGGTACTTCCTGCGTCAGGAGCGTGACACGCAGGCCCTGCTGAAATACGATCTTACCGCTGTCGGGCTTTACTTCACCGGTGATGAGCCGCATGATCGTGGACTTGCCCGTGCCGTTCCTGCCCACCAGACAGACGCGCTCGCCCCGGTCAATGGACAGATCAACCCCTTCGAGCAGCAGCGGCCCGCCGAAACCGACCTTGATGTCCTGTAAACTTACCAATGCCATGAAAAACCCCGTTAGTGTTAAATACTGTTAAGAGCTAAAATCGCCGCGAATCGTCGCGAATGAAAACGTTAAGCCGCAGATTTTCGCAGATGAACGCTGAAAAAGCAGCATCGTATAAAAAAACACTGCATTAATGCTTTTTTTAAAATCGATTTGCTGTCTATCTATCCGCTTTTTCTGCGCAAATCTGCGGCCAAAAATGCTTTTGCATGTCTCTCTGGCAATTAGCTTTATTTATTTCGCATCCGCACTCTGCTTGTTCTCTGGCGACATCATGGCTCCCCCTCCACAGAGAACACCCCGACGCAGTATAGCACATCACTCACCGACGTAACGAAAAAAAACAGGTACGTCGGGGAGCGTGACGCGACCCGACGGATGATCTGATGCTATGAACAGTCTTCTCCCGTGGGCAGTATTTGACCTTGACAGCGCGGCAGGTTTTCCCTAAGCTTGTGATAGAGAGCGTGAAATGGGACAAAATCTTCTTTCATGGCAAACTTGTTAACATCAAAGATTTGAATCTGATTTCCTGAGCATGGTTAACTCTAAAAAACATGAATAAAAAGTTGCCAAAAAAGTTAGTTGGTGAGTTTCTGGACGCTGCTGTTGAAGATCAAGAAAAGGCGTCACAATTGCTCAAAGATTATCCGGATCTTTTGAATGCGCGCTGGATCTCTAATGAGACAATCCTTCACTTTCTGGCGGTTGAGAGCTATGTTGACGGAGTGCTCTATCTCGCCAGAGCAGGGGCCGATGTGAATTTAAGAAATAAGTTTGGCAATACCCCTCTAATTGATGTAGCAATGATTGGAAATAACGAAGTTGCTGAAGTGCTTCTTGCACACGGAGCTGATCCTAATGTTACGTCGGATATCAGTGACAATCCTCTTCATTGCGCTGTATCGAACGGCAATGCTCGTTTGGTAGGCATGCTCCTCGATAAGGGCGCACGTCACGATTACGTGACTGATATTAAAGAAACAGTCACAGACGCACTTCCGAATGATGATGCAGCTAGGGTGGCGGTTGTAAGAGAGTTTAATACGCGCAAGATAAATCTGAAGAGCTAACCAATAATGGGTGCGGACGCTTAAAAGTGCCTCTTAATTCAGACCTTTCACATAAATCAGGAGGCCAATGATGCCTGAGCACGAAAAAATAAATTACGTTGAATTTCCCGCGAAGGACATAGGGGCGACGAAAGCATTTTTCACCGCGGTGTTCGGTTGGTCATTTGTAGATTACGGCCCTGAATATACGGCATTCTCGAATGAAGGTCTTGACGGTGGATTTTTTAAATCCGCTCTAACGGTCTCTCCTGAAAAGGGCAGTGCCCTCATCGTTTTCTATAGCAGGGACCTGGAGCAGACCCAATCAAAAATTGAAAAAGCCGGCGGCTCAATCAGCAAGCCCATATTTTCCTTTCCCGGCGGCCGTCGTTTTCACTTTCAAGACCCCAATGGCAACGAATATGCGGTCTGGTCCGATATTGATTAGCTTAAGGGAAATAAAATGAGTGGTCCCGATCTGGCGATCTCTGGTGTGGAACGAACGGGCAACGCCATGGGGAACATATGCTATCTCAGATCCAGCAGAGCCTTTAAGGCATTGTCCATTGACATGAGGTCTTCCGGAGAAAGCTTGCCGAGTTTCTTCAACACGAGGGACTGCTCGATCGTTGATACAGCGGACTTTATGGCGGAGGGCTTTAGTAAACCGGCAGTGCGCCAGTCTGCGATCATACATTCCCCCACCCCGGTTGTTTTCTCTGTCTGGCTTGTGACCGCCATGATTACAACGTCGAGATAGGTGGAATTATAGGCGTTGGAGCTGATGATAGCAGCAGGACGTTTTTTAGTGGCAGTCTGGTCGGAAAAAGGGAAAGAGACAAGGACAATATCGCCTCGCTCATAGGGTGTCATAGACAGCATCCTCTTCGTTGACCCATATTTTCTCAAATGATGAATCGGATAACTGCTGATAGGATTTCGCAAGCAATGCCTTTGTTTTTTTCGTTTCTAAAAAAAGGATAAAATCGTACACTTCCGCCAGGATATTGTCCGGCAGTCTTTCGAGTTCATTTTTTATCATATCTTTTACCGTCATAATGCCTGCCTCCTGACCGGATTCAAACAGTCGTTAGTGTATGGCATAATAATAGCATATTAGATGATTGAGGAAAAGTGTTTTATGCGGAAATATTCTATAGATATGTTTCAATTTACGGCCTGACAGGCAGCGGAGGGGGCGGCGGCTGCGTCGTCTGCGGGGTATACTTGAACACCCATTCACTGTACTTTGATTTTCCCTCGAATTCTTTATTCTCTTCTGAAAAATTCGCTTTCTTCAGCGGCTCGTCATCGCTCTTGCTTTTAACGCCGCTGATTCCAATTACTTTCTTGCCATTTACCTGCTGGCCCTTGATCACGATAAAATCTTCCCCGGTGATCGGGTCCTTGTATTTTCTTCTCAGGTGTCGCCCACTATTAATTGACCTGCTGTCATTGAGCAGGTTGTCGATGCTTTGGGGATACATCTTCACCCCCGGCCTGGCGTTGTAGTACCTCCCGATCGCATCCTTATACTGGTTGCCCCGGAAGATCAGTTCCTTCTCTTTTTCCCGGAGCGTTATGTGGGACCAGTATTTGGTGGCCGAGCCGAGGGTGATCCCGATGATTACGATGGCCGCGAGCAGGGCGAGGTAGGTAAAGCCACGGTCACGAAGAGTGGGGAGTGCGGAGTTCGGAGTTCGGAGTTCGGAGTGCACAGTGCGCGCTGTGTTGGTTGCTTTTTGATCGTTCACGGTTGTCATCCATTCAGGTTAAAATAAAGCATTTTTAGACAGGATTAACAGGATGTTTACTTAATTTAAAAAAACTTGAATACCTCATTATAGAAACCTGGATTCGATATGTCTCTATGATCTTTCACCTAAAATAAGACAACAAATATAATAGACAGGATTAACAGGATGATTGACTTGCCTTGAAGAGCTTATCCTGTCCGTCCTGTCAAAATAAGCCCTGGCTTTGCCTGCCTTCTGTGCTCTCTAATGAAAAGATGAGATTAGCATCTACGTACATACTAGACAGGATTAACAG
>DMKB01000003.1 GCA_003454665.1 Nitrospiraceae bacterium
GACGACATGGCCGGCGCTTACGCAGCGGCCGATCTCGTGATATCGCGCTCCGGAGCGACGACCGTTGCGGAACTGGCTGTCTGCGGCAAGCCCGCGGTGCTGATTCCCTATCCGTTTGCAGCGGATAACCATCAGGAGTATAATGCGAGGACGCTCGCGGCGCGAGGTTCGGCGGACGTGATCATACAGCGGGAATTGACTCCCCGGGCCCTTGCGCGGGCGATTCAGGGATACGCAGAAAGGGGCGGGACGACGCCGCCGGCCATGGCGACGGATGCGGCGGAAGTGATCGTACGGTGTTGCAAGCGTTATGTTCAAAAAAATTAAACATATTCATTTTGTCGGCATCGGCGGAATCGGCATGAGCGGTATCGCCGAAGTCCTGATCAACCTGGGATATCGCGTTTCCGGTTCCGACATGAAGGAATCAGAGACAACGGAACGCCTCAAGAAACTGGGTGGAGAGATAACCGTCAGCCATCGGGCCGAAAACATCACGACGCCGCACGTGGTGGTGATCTCATCAGCCGTGAAGCAGGATAATGCCGAGGTGGTCGCTGCGCGGGAAAAATTGATACCGGTAATCCCGCGGGCTGAAATGCTCGCTGAACTCATGCGGCTTAAATACGGCGTGGCCATTGCCGGGGCCCACGGCAAGACGACGACAACGTCGATCGTGGCAACGGTGCTCGCGGCGGGAGGCATCGATCCAACCGTCGTGATCGGCGGCAAGCTCAACAGCATTGATACGAACGCGAAACTCGGGCAGGGAGAGTTTCTTGTTGCCGAGGCGGACGAGAGCGATGGAAGTTTTCTCAAGCTCTCTCCAACCATAGCGGTGGTGACGACGATCGATGAAGAGCACCTCGATTACTACCGGGACATCGACGAGATCAAAGAGGCCTTTCTTGCCTTCATCAACAAGGTGCCGTTCTACGGCGTCGCCATACTCTGCCTCGATGAAAAACACATCCAGGCGCTCATTCCCCGCATCGAGAAGCGATACCTGACGTACGGCACGAGCACCCAGGCTGATTACCAGGCGAAGGATGTATCGCCGGAGCACCTTGGCTCGCGGTTCCGGGTCATGCACCACGGCGAGGACCTCGGCTGGTTCGATCTCTCGATCCCGGGGACGCATAACATCAAGAACAGCATTGCGGCCATAGCAGTGGCGCGCGAGCTTGAGGTGGACCTTGAGGTCATTCGTAAAGCGATCAAGGACTTCAGCGGTGTGCAGCGTCGGTTCCAGATCAAAGGCGAAGTCAACGGAATCGTGGTAGTCGATGATTACGGACACCATCCCACGGAGATCAAGGCAACGCTGGCTGCCGCGAAGGACGGCACGGGTCGCCGGGTCGTGGCGGTCTTTCAACCACACCGGTATACAAGGACGCAGCATTTGCTGGAAGAATTTTTCACGTCTTTTAACCAGGCGGACATGGCCATTATCATGGATATTTATGCCGCGGGCGAGAAGCCTCTCCCGGGCGTAAGCGGCGAGGCCGTGTACGAAGGCATACGGAAACACGGGCATAAGGATACGGTTTTTCTTGGTGACAGCACGGCAGTAGTCGATCACCTGACGAGCGTACTGCATGATGGGGACATCCTGCTTACGCTCGGCGCCGGTGATGTGTGGAAAATCGGAGAACGCATATTGGAGACCCTAACCCATGAACATTCCTGACTTCCGCGGTGAGCTGAAACTGAACGAGCCTCTGAGCAAACACACGTCGTTTAGTATCGGCGGCCCCTGCGACGCGCTCGCGGCGCCCCTTGACCGGGATGACCTGGTCACGCTTCTGAAGCACCTTGCCGGCGAAAGGCTTCCCTATTTTATTCTCGGTGGAGGAACGAACCTCCTGGTCCGGGATGGTGGCTTCCGCGGTGTCATGATCACCCTGGAACGCCTGAACGAGATACGGATCGACCGTGAATATCGGTCAGTCGGCGGGGCCTTTGCCGTTGTCCATGCCGGGGCGGGAGCGGGTCTTCCTCGGCTCCTCACCTACGCCGTGGACCATGGTCTTACGGGCCTCGAATTCGCCACCGGCATCCCAGGTACGGTGGGCGGTGCGATCTGCATGAATGCCGGTACCGCCGATGGAGAGATCGGAGACATTGTTGAATCGGTCACGCTTGTTTCGCCCGCAGGGGAGACGAGCGCGAACGGCAAAGAACAGCTTGGTTTCCGATACCGGACGGCCAAGATTCCGGACGGGCATTGTATCACTGATATCAAGGTTGTGCTGCGGCGCAGTGAAAAGGCAAGAATTAAAAATCGCGTGAAAGAGCTCATGGATAAGAGAAAACAGTTCCAGCCTGCCGGATTGCCGAGCGCGGGTTCGGTCTTCAAGAATCCCCAGGATGAAGCAGCGGGAAAGCTGATCGAAGCCGTCGGACTCAAGGGACGAACGGCAGGAAACGCACAGATATCGGAGAAGCACGCCAATTTCATTGTGAACCGGGGAGACGCCCGGGCCAAAGACGTGCTTGCCCTTATGAAGATCGTTACGGAGAAGGTACTGGAAGCGCGGGGCGTGCGGCTGGAGCCGGAGATAACGATTATTGGAGAAGATTCATAGGAGAAAGCAAATTCCAAACTCCAAATACCAAGTAACAAATAATTTCCAAGCGCAAAGCACCAAACCACAAGTGGTTGCGCTGTTGGAGGTTTGAATTTGATTAGTATTCCAGATTTGATTATGCGTTAGCAAGTTGGGCTTTTATGGCAAAGAAGGTTACTGATAAAAAAGTGGGCGTTCTCATGGGTGGCTTGTCGTCGGAGCGCGAAGTGTCCCTTGCAAGCGGCGAGGCCATCCTGAAAGCGTTACAGGAAAAGGGCTATGACGTTGTTGCCGTTGATGTGGACAGGGACGCGGCAGAACAGCTGAGAAAGCTCGGCGTGGGCGTTGTTTTTAATGCCCTGCACGGGACGTACGGAGAAGACGGCGCGATCCAGGGAATGCTTGACGTGCTCGGTATCCCGTTCACGGGCTCCGGCGTGCTGGCGAGTGCCGTCGGTATGCATAAAGTTGTTTCAAAGGTGATGTTCAAAGCCCATGGGCTCACCGTTGGACCGTATGCGGTGATTGGCGCTAAAGAGCGGGGCGCCGTAAAATCCTTACCCGGAGATATCGGCTTCCCCGCCGTCGTCAAGCCCTGCGCCGAGGGGTCCAGCGTGGGAGTGAGTATCGTCACGAATCAGGATGAGTTCGATCCTGCCATGGACGTCGCATTCCGGTACGGCGATGATGTCCTGATCGAGAAATTCATCGCCGGCAAGGAAATTCAGGTCGGGATCCTCGGCGAGAAAGCGCTCGGCGCAATCGAGATCGTTCCGAAAGAGGCGTTCTACAATTACCGGGCCAAGTATGAAGCCGGTATGTCCGATCATTTTTTCCCTGCCCGGATACCGGACGCCGTGTACCGGCGGACGCTTGAGGCAGGGCTGATCGCGCACCGTGCGCTGGGGTGCAGAGGATACAGCAGGGTGGATTTCATCGTGAATGAAGGGGGCGATATCTATATTCTCGAGTTGAACACCCTGCCGGGCATGACGGCCACGAGCCTGCTGCCAGAGATCGCGAAAGGTGTGGGGATACCATTCTCCGATCTCGTCGAGGAGATTCTGCGGCTGGCAGTGGCTTAATGCTAGAACCCGGTTGCCGGGAATTACTAAGGAGAGCACAAAGGAAAAGCCGAGCCTTATGAAACCACGGATCCCGGAGTGCCGGCATACACCAGATGACCACGGCAAAGCTTTTACGGTTTACAACCAGAGACCCGGATCCAGCGGTGTGGCGGTCGTTAAAAATTGGTTTTTATTCGCGAACATTCGCGTGAATGTGCGGCTATGAAGGATTACAAAAATGTCACGGTCCCGCGAAAATACCGCGCCCAGTCGAGCGGGACAATAGTAAGGCGGGTGAATCGAGGTCGGCGTTCCCGGTCGCGAGCTTCGAAAGCGGCAGGAACGTTCCTTCAATTTTTATCAGCCATGGTACTGCTGGGCACGCTCACGCTGGGTTGGTTCGGTTACCAGTGGTTTCTGCATGCCGACGTATTCCGTGTTGCCGGCGTTGACGTCAAGGGCGTGCGGCATTTGGGTGAGAAAGACATCAGGGCCATGGTCAGCGGCTTTACGGGAAAGAACACCTTTCTGGTGGATCTGGATGATGCGGCGCGCACGGCACGCGCCCATCCCTGGGTGAAGGAAGCCAGGGTGTACCGGAGCCTGCCGAACAGAGTGAGCATTGTGTTGACCGAGAGAGTCCCCCGGGCGGTGCTGGACAACGGCAGCGGGCGCTACCTGCTCGATGACGGGGGCGTGGTCATAGAAAAGATCGGGAGACGAGGCACCCCCTTTCCGGTCGTGAAGATCCGTGCCCGGAATGTCCGCGTTGGCGAGCGGGTGGCAGCAGAAAAAATGGCAGAGACCCTTGCGTTTCTTGATACCCTGTCTGCCCGGGGCGGATGGCGGATGTCCGACGTTGTGGTGAAGGTAGATACCCCTGAGTCGCTGACGGTTCACTACGGCGGGCACACGTTTCGGCTGGGGAGCGGCCACTATGAGGAAAAACTCCAGCGGCTGAGCGAAGTTCTGTCAGATGTAAAAAGACGCGGATTGACGTTTGCCTATGTCGATCTCCGCTCGGACCGACAAGTAGCAGTTAAAATAAAGCGATAATTATGAAACATGGTGGGAGGAAATTCCAAGTACCAAAGACCAAATTACAATGCTGTATTGAGTTTTGTACATTGATAGTTGTTTGAGATTTGGAGGTTGTAATTTGGATGTTCTTAGTTGGGAGTCTAGGCTGTGGCGAAGAAGCTTGATAACATAATCGTGGGACTGGACCTGGGCACGACGAAGGTCTGTGCCATTGTCGGCGAGGTCAAGAATGCCGGAGAAGTGGACATCATCGGCATCGGCATCAGCCCTTCCCACGGCCTGAAGAAGGGCGTTGTCGTCAACATCGACAGCACGGTGGAGTCCGTCAAGAAGGCCGTGCAGGAAGCAGAACTCATGGCCGGTGTCGAGATTCGTTCGGTTTACGTGGGGATTTCCGGAAATCATATCCGGGGCATCAATTCCCGCGGGGTCGTGGCGATCAAGAACAAGGAAGTGGGGCCCACGGACGTGGCGCGCGTCATCGATGCGGCCCGGGCGGTGAACATACCGATGGACCAGCAGATCCTGCATGTGCTGCCGCAGGAATTCATTATCGACGACCAGGACGGAATCCGCGAGCCGCTCGGCATGTTCGGCGTGCGCCTCGAGGCGAAAGTCCATATTATTACCGGAGGCGTTACCTCCATCCAGAACATCGTGAAGAGCTGCTCACGCGCCGGTCTCCAGGTGAACGACCTCGTCCTGCAGCCCCTTGCATCGAGCCGCGCCGTCCTCACGACGGAGGAGCAGGACCTCGGCGTCGCCGTTGTGGACATCGGCGGAGGTACGACGGATGTTGCGCTCTTCCTCGAGGGGAGCATGTGGCATACCGAAGTGATTCCCATCGGCGGGAACCACCTGACGAACGATATCTCCATCGGGCTCCGCACTCCTTCATCGGAGGCCGAAAAGATCAAGATAAAGTACGGCTGCGCGCTGTCGTCTCTCGTGAAGCATGAGGAAACGCTCGATGTGCCGAGTGTCGGCGGCAGGCCGCCCCGCCAACTGTCCCGACAGATCCTGAGCGAGATCGTCGAACCGCGCGTCGAAGAACTGTTCACCATGGTGCAGCAGCGTCTTAAGAAGACGGGCTTTGAAGACATGTTCGCCTCGGGCATCGTGCTCACCGGCGGATCGGCGCTCATGGAAGGGCTCCAGGAAGCAGCAGAACACTTTCTCGGATTGCCCATACGGCGCGGAGCGCCGCGGGGCATCGGCGGGCTCATGGACGTCGTGAACAGCCCGGTGTATGCAACGGGAGTGGGGCTCGTCCTCTACGGCGCGGAAAACCAGGAAGAGGCGCCGCGGACGTTCGGACGGAGCGGGATGCTGAACCGGTTCTGGAAGTGGCTCGGGGAATACATATAACGGAAAAGCCGAATTGAAAATTGTAAATTTAAAATTTTCAATCTTCGATTTCCAATTGTTTCCAGCAGTACGGGAGGTGCCCGATGGACAATCTCGAATTTGAATTTCAGGACATCATGGAGTTTCTTGCCAGCGAAGACGAAGGGGAAAAGAGGAAGGAGAAAAAGGGAATGCTCCAGTTCGATGAAGAAAAACTTCCTGCGAAGATAAAGATCATCGGCGTCGGCGGCGGCGGCAGCAACGCGGTGAGCACTATGGTTGCGTCGGACATCAAGGGCGTAGAGTTCCTCGTGGCAAACACCGACATGCAGTCCCTTGAGCTTGCGAAAGCGCCGGCCAAGCTCCAGATAGGCGCCATGCTGACGAGCGGTCGCGGCGCCGGGGGCAATCCCGAGATCGGCAGGGCGGCGGCGCTCGAGGATGCCGAAAAGATCAAATCCATGCTGAGCGGGTCCGACATGGTCTTTGTTACCGCGGGAATGGGCGGCGGTACGGGCACCGGGGCCGCGCCGGTCATCGCCAGCCTCGCGCGGGAGGTCGGCGCGCTGACGGTGGGTGTGGTGACCAAGCCCTTCAGCTTCGAAGGTGTCACGAGAATGCACAAGGCAGATGAAGGCGTGGCCGAACTCAAGAATAACGTGGATGCCCTCATCCTGATCCCGAACGAACGGCTGCTGAACCTTGCGGAAAAACAGACGACGCTCCTTGATTCATTCAAGCTTGCAGACGACGTCCTCGGCCAGGCGGTCAAGGGCATTTCCGACGTGGTCATGGTACCGGGATATGTGAACGTCGACTTTGCCGATGTCAAGGCCGTCATGGCAAACCGGGGGAGGGCGGTCATGGGCACCGGCGTGGCGCGGGGCGAGGGCCGGGCAATAGAGGCGGCGCAAAGGGCGATCGCCAGCCCGCTCCTCGAAGACGGTTCCATCAGGGGCGCCCGGGCCGTGCTCATCAACATTACCGGCGGCAACGATATGGGGATCTACGAATTGAACGAAGCCTCGGCGATCATCAAGGAAGAGGCGGACCAGGGCGCGAACATCATCTTCGGCGCGGTGATCAATCCCGTGATGAGTGAAGATATCGTCGTAACGGTGATCGCCACGGGATTCGATGAGGCGGGGATACGCGACCGCGTGAAGCGGCCGGTGAGCCTGAAGGAGTACATGAAGGTCGTGGATAAACCCAGGCGTAAGCAGGAGGCCTTCGACTTCAGGAACGAGTCACTCGGGATCGGCGATGAAGACCTTGACAAGCCGACGTTCTTGCGCAGGCAGGCGGATTAGGCGCTTACGCCTATCATACCCACAATTTTGTTATCGATATTTATGGAACATGCCATATGAGGAGAAAGGGGGAAGTGGAGAGAGAAACGGGGAGTAAATCTCAAAACGGTTTATAAGATCCAGCCTAACGTAGGGCGTCTTTTTCTCCCTTTCCCCGTCTTTCGTCACCATTCCTCCTGACGCGATTCGCATGTACACCTGCCCTGAAGGGGACATGTCTTCCACGCCTAGGCGTGGAAGACACGTAGAAGCACTAACAGGGAAGAGTGAAGGAGGGCGTGTTATGAATGTTAAACTGACTACCGGTTTTGTGCTTCTTCTTCTGCTGATCATATTCATCATTCAAAACACCGAGGTGGTGAACATCAAATTTATCTTCTGGGAGATGTCTCTTTCCCGCGTGCTGATGATCTTCCTGGTCTTTCTATCGGGCGGGGTGGTCGGCTGGGTGGCGAACACGGTCTACCGGTCACACAGGAACTAGCGGATTGCCCCATCGTCCAAGGCGTCTCTTAATGCTGATCGTTTATGAGCTCTACTTCCGATAGCGCTCCTTGAGCATGGGCCGTCTTTTCCAAGGCCTTCTCCATTCCGAGGCGGGTGTGGGAAAAGCCAAGCGGCGCCGGCTCCTCCTCTTTTTTTACGGCATTCATGAACTCGCATCTCCAGCAGTTATGCAGCTTCTGTGCAAAGGTCCCCTGGATTTTCCCTCCGCAGAGTGAACCGGCAACTACCCAGCATGCCCTGCCTGCATTCTTTCCGTCATGAGCTCCGTTCAGGTCACTATACGTGGTAACGGGGCATATGCCAAGTTCCTTAACCTTAGAACCGCCGGGTTCGCGACCGCATTTTTTGAACTCCCAGCAATTCTCCTTTGTCGTTCCGCCCTGCGCGCCCTCAGTTATTGCATTCAGTTTCATAGCACCTTACCTCACTCAGTTGCTGATAGTTTTTTTCTGAAGAACGGTAAAGCAGTAGACTGCAATTTGCTTACCAGTAAAAAAACATGCATTACCAATTTGTTGCATAGTTTATATACGATGAAATTTGTCCGAAATTTAGACACAACCGTCCGATTCCGGACGCACAGATGCATTATATCGGTCACTCCGCTCTTGTCCGTTCCCTCTACCACTTTCGATGGATGTCGAATATACTGATAAGAAAGGCAAAAGTCAATGGGATATTCAAAATGCAGGTTATGTAAAAATGTAAAATGGGACTTCCCTTCTCATCATTTATTCGTAAATTTCCTCTGAACATCGAAGATCAGCCTGACTATCGATCAATGTTTTTTTTGGGCAACTCGGTGTTCTGCCGTGCTGTGCATGCCCAAGCGGCGTCGGCCCTCAGCATTGTTCGTCCCTGTCCCGGCAGCACTTCCGCCTGCGGCTCGTGCTGCTTTGAGCTTTTTCGATTTTTCGGCATGGATAGCGGCATGCCGGACGCACGGCTATCGAAGTCCCGCTAAAGCGGGAGCGTCAGTAAGAGCGGATTTTCCAGGGCCCCCTGCATCCCGTGAACCGGTGCGCGCACAAGCATGCGCAGGAAAAACAGGGTAAAGCAAACCAGCTGAACAGCACAGCGTTAGCGTCGAGCGCTGCGGGTGACCGGCATCGTGCTCTTCAGTGTACAGCTCTCTGGCATGCCTGCGCGGACCGGTGAACGGCGGTGCAGAAAAAGAACAGGATCGTAAGCTTCCTGAGAAGATCTTGCCTATGTGCATGATTCGTAATTTGTCCGATGGTTTGGTTTGCAGGAGGCTTGTTTTACCCACTCATCTTGGAGATGATCCTAAAAAATCATGTTCCATCCGTCTTGCTCGCTCTCTTGATCTCCGTCAGAATCCCCCGCAGAATGCTCACCTCTCTCTCATCCAGGCGCGCTCTTCCGAACATCTGCCTCAGGGAAAACATGATGTGCTCCGATCGCTCAGTGTCGATGAAGCCGATATGGGTAAGGATTTCCCGGAGATGACTGTAGAATTGTTCCAGCTCATTTGCCGGCGCCAGTTTGATCTCCGATGCCGGCAGAGCGGCACCGGCTGCAAGAAAAAGCTCATAGACAATGACCATTACGGCATGGGAAAGGTTGATCGACGGGAA
Organism: Nitrospiraceae bacterium; assembly: GCA_003454665.1. GTDB lineage: Bacteria > Nitrospirota > UBA9217 > UBA9217 > UBA9217 > UBA9217. The sequence goes on from DMKB01000003.1 coordinate 9,441, forward strand.
GGCGTCGGAAGAGGGGATTGCAATAAGTTCATGGCAGAGGGCGATGTCTTCCCTGCTCAGGCCGTTCACTTCCCGCCCGAAAACAAGGGCAATCCTGTTTTCCGACAGGAGCGGGATGATCCTGCTCGCCATATCTCTCGGCGTCTGAATATTCCTGCGTTCTTTGGTAATCCGCCTCGACGTTCCGATGACGAGGCCGTGATCGGCAATTGCATCGTTCAACGAAGCAAAGACCTCGGCCTTCCGGATGACGTCATCGGCGCCCCGGGCGCGCTTCAGCTCATTCACGAGCGTGTCGTTCCTCGGCCTCACCAGGCGCAGCCGCGAAATTCCCATGTTCATCATGCATCGCGCAACAGCGCCGATGTTGCCGGGCGTCTTGGTCCTGACGAGGATGATCGTGATATTGTCGAGCAATGAGGGAAGAGGCATGTACGTAGGTTTGGTAAAGGGCCGAGAAAAGAGAGGTTTACCTGCCTGGAGAAGCGACTATTTTCTCAGAGAGGTCACTCAACAAGACCCATTCGAGAAAGCGGCCAGTAGCGGAACATCGCCCTGGCAAAAATGGCCTGTTTTGGAAGAAAGCCCCATACATGACTGTCCAGGCTGTTTCGTCTATTGTCGCCGAGCACAAACACCTGGCCATCGGGCACGCGGAACAGCGGGAGAGTATAGTCCGGCGCCTGCTCGATGTACGGCTCGCTCAGGGGGCTCCCGTTTCTGAATACGTTGCCGTTCTTCACCTCGATCCAGTCTCCCTCGACACCGATAACGCGCTTAACGAAGCGGGGGGCGTCTGTGTGGGCGGCTTCGGGCGGCGTGAAAACCACAATATCGCCGGGCTCAGGGTCAACAAAAAAGTAGATGAATTTATTGCCCATGATGCGGTCGTTCTCGACAATGGTGGGCCTCATCGAGCCGGTGGGGATTACATAGGCCGATACGATCGTCGCCCGCACGCCGAGGGCGAGGATCAAGGCGATGAGGACTGATTTTGTATACTCTTTCACTTTTTCCACGTCATTCTCCCGATTATCCGCACTGCGTTACTTATACCACACCGGCGCGGAGAGAGTCAAGAGCAGTGGATAAATCGCCTATTGACTTTTTGCCTGAAATGTGCGATTATAGTGCATGTCCTATGACTTTTTGTAACTGCAGGGGCCGCAAAGACTTCGCACTTTGTGGCTCGTTTTTTGCTTCCGAGGTTATTAGAGAGAATGGCACGCACACAGGATCAACGAGTAAGAAGAGAACAGGCTGAACGAGACAAGGCGATTGCCGGCCTGATATCAGACCGCTTTCCCGCTGTTGCCGGTATTGTTATCCGCATGAAATACTACCAGAAACTGTCTTTCAGCCCTGTCCTTATGGAGCGGACTGCACATTTCTATCCCGACGGCTATGCCTATTTCCACATGGCATGCATGACACAGGAATGTGTTGACGGCGGTTTTGATTTGACGCCGATGATTGCCAGCCTGGTCAAACAGCGAAAAAAATCGGGGACCGGGAAGCTGAAATGCAAAGCAGTAAACGGCTCCCTCTCCGCGGATCATGCGAGTATTTTCTACGAAATAGTCGTCCAGTATACTTAACGGCGCTCCTTGTCGCCGGTAAAGCGCACCCTCCTCGTGTTCTCACCAGCATTTCCATCACCACCAATCCTTGTCCCACGGTACGAGCGAACGCCTCTGGCGCTCCGACGAGTTCAGTCTATGGCATTCACCGTTCCCGCAGGCAGCTTCGCACGAAACAGCCCATCGAGGCCATGTATGGCGGCTCGCCATGCGGAATCGCTTTGCACCGAGAGGCGAAGCATAGTATAATCTCCCCATGTCCCGGAAGTTGAAGGAAAAAAACGATGCCCTCCTCGCCGCCGAGACGGGGACGATGTACAAAGCGGGAGGCGCTGACGTGACAATTGCCCTCGCCTATCCGAACACCTACCGCGTCGGCATGTCCAACCTCGGTTTACACCAGGTGTATGCGCTGTTCAATCGACGCGGCGATACGGTATGTGAGCGCGTGTTCCTGCCCGACGACGAGGACATCGATGAGTATTCCCGGACCGGCACGGACCTGTTTACCCTCGAGAGCGCGCGGCCGACGAAGGCCTTCGACATCCTGGCCTTTTCCGTCTCCTTTGAACAGGATTATCTGCATATCCTTGAGATACTCCGCCTGAGCGGAATCCCCGCAGACCGGCGGGAGCGTACCGGGCATGATCCGCTTCTCCTCCTGGGCGGGATCTGCTCCTTTTTCAATCCTGAACCCCTTGCCGACTTTTTTGACGTGGTGCTCGTGGGTGAGGGGGAAGTAATGATCGATGCCTTTGTGGATACCTACAAGGCGAACAGGGGGAAGAGCAACAACGAACTCTTCCAGGCATTGTGTCTCAACGAAGGGGTCTATGTCCCTGAATTCTACGAGGTCACGTACAATACGGATGGGACCATAAAGGAGCGGAAAACGCTGGTCCCCCAGGCGCCCGGGCGGATACGGAAGCGAGTCGTAAAAGAGCTCGGTCTGATGCCGGCCGCATCGGTGATTCTCACGGCGAACACCGAATTCAGCAATATGTACCTCACCGAAGTGACCCGCGGCTGCGGCAGGCACTGCCGCTTCTGCATGGCCGGCTCACTTTACCTCCCGCCGCGGAATCTCAGCATTGAGAGGGCCCGGGAGGAGGCGGATAAGGCGACGAATCTTTGCGGGAAGATCGGGTTGGTCGGCTCGGCCCTCTCGGATTATCCTGCAATCGATGATCTCTGCGCCGGGATTGAAGGCGGCGTGTCGGTCTCGTCTTTGCGGGCGGATTCCGTCAGCAGGACCCTCGTAGAGCGGCTGGCGCGGAGCGGCCACAAGACGATCTCCATTGCACCGGAGGCGGGTTCGGAGCATCTCAGGAAAGTGATCAACAAGGGGATTACTGAAGAGGATATTCTCCACGCCGCGGACATGGTCTTCGGCAGCGGCATTCCGAACCTCAAGCTGTATTTCATTATTGGCCTGCCGACGGAGACGGAAACGGATGTGGACGAGATCGTCTCGCTCGCCGAAAAGGTACATGCGATCCAGTTGCGCCACGCGCGGCCGGCAGGCAGGATCGGCAGGATTACCCTGAGTGTGAACTCATTCGTGCCGAAGCCCTTCACGCCCTTTCAGTGGGAACCCATGGAGTCTGTTGCCAATCTGAACAAGAAACTGCGCCGCCTCGAGAAAGCAGTAAGAAAAATCGGCAATACCAACATCATTCACGACCTGCCGAAATGGGAATATGTTCAGGCGCTCCTGTCTCGGGGAGACCGGAGGACCGGAAAACTCATTCTGGCTGCACATGCAAGGGACGGCGACTGGAAAGGAGCGGCGCGGGAGATTGGGATGGACGCGAATTTTTACGCAACGCGCCGCCGCGCTTTCGATGAAAGCCTGCCATGGGATTTTATTGACATTGGCGTGAGGAAAGACTATCTTAGGAACGAATACGACCGCGCACGTGAGGGAAAATATACACCGCCGTGTAACGTCGGCTCCTGTGTAGCATGCGGAGTGTGTGAGGGGACAAGCACCAAAGAGCAAACACCAACGGCCAAATCATAAACCTTTTGGAATTTGACCATTGGAATTTATTTAGGATTTGAAATTTAGGATTTGGAATTTCGATATTTCCTTGATGGCTAAAATACATTATCTCAGCATCCCTGCTCTGGAGAACGTCAGCGCTTTACGGCATGCTTTCACGACCAGGCAGAGCGGGCTCGGGGCGAGGATCAACGGCATCAAGCGTCCAGGTGACTGGAATTCCATCGCAGAGGTTTTCGGGATCGATCCGGACCGGCTTATTACCGTCAACCAGGTACACGGAGACACGATCGTTGAGGTCGGCGAAGATCCTCCCGCCGCGGCACAGCTCCGACAGGCCCAGGCAGATGCAATTATCACGAACATCCCGGGCATTGCCATCGGCGTGGAGACCGCCGACTGCGTGCCGATCCTGCTGTACGATCCGGGTGCGGGCGCGATCGCTGCGGTCCACGCAGGGTGGAAAAGCACGCTCAAAAGAATCGTCCAGAAGGCGGCGATACGGATGCGGGACGTTTACGGCTCCGATCCCCATGAGATGATCGCCGCCATTGGCCCTGCCATCGGGCCGGAATGCTACGAGGTTGACGAGACGGTCATGGGACCGGCGAGATCGGAGTTTCCCCTCTGGAAAAAAGCCTCGTCGCCCCGTGAACATGGGCGGTGGAGCCTGGACCTTGTCTGTCTGAACAGGTTTCAGCTCGCCGACACCGGACTGGCGAGCAAAAACATTCACGCCCTCGGGCTCTGTACGTCATGCCGGTCGGACTTGTTCTATTCCTTCCGCGCCGAGGGAAGGACCGGCAGGATGCTGTCGGTGATAATGTTGAAACCCTAAGAATTGATTGGCCGCGAATTTTCGCGAATGATCACGAATAAAAAATAGTAACGTATCTTTCTCCTTTGCTTCGCGTAAATTCGTGTCGATTAGTCCCGCCTTGGCGGAATTGGATATTCGTGGCTAAATAATTATGACAATAGCGGATAACCTCCATACCGTCATGGGCAGGATTAGCGCCGCAGCCGAAGGAGCGGGCAGGGCCCCTTTGGCGGTAACACTTGTCGTCGTCACCAAGACCATTGATGTTGAACGAATACGCGAGGCCGTGGCAGCAGGCGCCGCGATACTCGGAGAGAATCGGGTGCAGGAAGCGAAGGAGAAGATCGAACACCTCGGCCCCCTTGCGCCGTGGCATTTGATCGGGCACCTCCAGTCGAACAAGGCTAAGTATGCGGTGAACCTCTTCGATCTTATCCATTCCGTGGACAGCATCGAGCTTGCACGGGAGATTGACCGACAGGCTGCCAAGATCGGGAAAGTACAGGATGTGCTCGTCGAGGTGAATATCGCCGGCGAAAAAGCCAAGCATGGCGCAGACAGGGACGCGGTATTGTCTCTTGTCAGAGAGGTTGCTCAGCTCAGGAATATGGCCATCAAAGGACTCATGACCATGCCTCCTTTTTCGGACAGTCCCGAGGATTCGCGGCCCTATTTCCGACACCTCCGGGAGCTTTCGGACCGCGTAGCGCAGGAACAGATCCCCGGCGTTTCGATGCACGAGCTTTCGATGGGCATGAGCGGCGACTATGAGGTGGCAATCGAGGAAGGCGCTACGATGGTGCGGGTCGGCACGGCGATATTCGGGGAAAGAACAAAATAGTCTTGCCACAGAGCACACAGAGGTCACAGAGAAAAGCTTTTTTGGACACGGATAGAAGCCGAAAGGTCGGATTTTAAAAAGATCCGCTTTTTCCGTGTTCCATTTAGGAAAGTTTTTAGATATAATTTGTTCTCTGTGTTCTCGGTGATCTCTGTGGCTGAAATATATGGGGGCATCATGGCTATCGATAAAACAATCGCTTTCCTCGGCGGGGGAAACATGGCTGAGGCGCTCATCAAGGGCCTGCTCGCCGCGGGAACGACTGCGGCAGACCATATTATGGCCACCGATATTTCCTCCGACCGCACGGCGCATCTTCGGAAAACATATGGTATCATTATACAGAACGACACCAGAGCGGCGGCAAAGGAGGCCGATGTCCTGCTCCTCTGCGTGAAGCCCCAGGTGATGACAGGCCTCTTGGATGAGATTGCTCCGGCCGTTGACGAGGGCACGCTGGTCATCTCCATTGCCGCGGGAATCACGATCAGCACGATCGAAAAGGGACTTGCCGGCAGGGCGCGCGTTGTCCGCGTTATGCCCAACACCCCGGCGCTGGTGCTTGCCGGCGCTGCCGCGCTTTCGGGCGGTACAAAGGCAACTGATGCCGATATTGCTCTGGCTCAGGAGATATTTTCATCCGTCGGCATGGCGCTGGTCGTGGAAGAGCGGCTGATGGACGCCGTGACGGGCCTTTCGGGCAGCGGGCCTGCATACGTGTTTACGATCATCGAGGCGCTGACCGATGCGGGCGTGAAGGCCGGGCTGTCGCGGCAGCTTGCCCGCGATCTGTCGGCACAGACGGTGTTTGGGGCTGCCAAGATGGTGCTGGACACCGGGGAGCATCCCGGCAGGCTGAAGGACAGGGTGACGTCGCCCGGCGGCACAACGATCGCCGGATTGCATGAGTTGGAGAAAGGCAAGCTCCGGGCCACGATCATCAATGCCGTGGAAGCAGCGACTGCCAGGAGCAAGGAGCTGGGCAAGTAGCGAGGGAATGCCAAATTTCAAAGTTCAAAGTGCAAATGAAGTTCAAAGTACCATCGTGGACCAAAGAAGACTGTCGTTTCTTTTTTGAATTTTATTTGTTATTTGGCTGTTGTCATTTGAAATTTCGCCAAGTAACTATCGCATAAGGGAGGCAAGATGTTCGTAATCGGAAATCTGTTGATGGGCATAGCAGAAGTACTGCGTATCGTTCTCAATATGTATATGTGGGTTATTATTATCAGGGCGCTGATTTCCTGGGTGAATCCCGATCCGTATAATCCTGTTGTGCAGATTCTTCAGAAGTTGACGGAGCCGGTACTGAAGCCGCTGCGCAATCTCATTCCAACGTACCGGATGGGGATTGACGTTACGCCGCTGATCGCTATCCTGATCATAATATTTTTAAACAAAGCCGTTGTTCAATCTCTATTCAGTCTGGGAAGATCACTGCAATAAGGCTCTTGAGCTTTATGCAGGGAAAATAATGAGCAGAACGTTCAGTACGTCCGAGGAGGAAACAATATGAGGGTGACCCCGCTGGACATACAGCAGAAAAAGTTTCACATCGGTGTTCGCGGATACGACCGAAAGGAAGTGGATGCGTTCCTCGATCTCATCAGGGAGGAGATGGAAGAGCTCATACGCGAGGTGACGGAGCACCGGGAATTCCGCCAGTCATATGACGAAAAGCAGCAGGCGTTCCTGGAAAAAGAGGACATGCTCAAGAACACCATGCTTACCACCAACAAGCTCGTTGAGGACTTTAAGGACAACGCCCGGAAAGAGGCGGAAGTCATTCTGAAGGACGCCGACGTCAGAAGCCAGCGGCTCGTCGATACGGCGCAGCGCGAGAACGCGAAGCTCGAGGCCGATATCCTGAATCTCCGGAGACAGCGGCACTACCTTCTCCAGGACATGAAAAAGGTGATCCAGACCCACCTGGAGATGATCAACTTTGCCGAGAGCACGCTGGAAAGCAGGAATGAGCCGGCCCCGAAATAAGGACGGGGGGAAGACGGCTACCCTGGCAATACGGATCCAGCCCCGGGCCGCGAAGAACGAAGTGGTCCGGATGGAAGGGGGGGCGATCAAGATTCGGTTGACGGCCCCGCCAGTCGAGGGCGCGGCGAATGAGGCCCTCGTGAAATTTCTTTCCGGTGCGTTCAACCGGCCCAGGGCGGACATAGCGATTGTTTCGGGCATGAAGTCCCGGTCAAAGGTGGTCAGGATCGAGGGTATCAGCGATGAGGATGTGGAAAAGCTGTTGAAAACAAAGGAAGAAAAGGGTAATATAGAGTAAAGTTCAAAGTGCCAAAGTTCAAAGTTCAAAGGAATGTCAAATGAGGAGAAGTTCAATTTGAGGCTTGGTATTTGGTTATTGATTTGATATTTGGATTTTGTAATTTGACATTTCTATTCTTCGTTCAAAAGGGGGGCGACAGGCTTCGACGAGGATCGAGAGGTCAGGAGTTGCATGCCGAGGTGCCACGAGGCCTCGTTAAACACGTGGCAAAAACACAACTGCCAATAACGAACTGGCACTCGCTGCCTAACTAAGGGAGCGCGTCCCGCGGCCGGCGCCTGAACTGCCGATGGGATGTCAAAACACAGGCTGGTCTTCCCGACACCGTCCGGGGCGGGAGGATGAGACAAACCGGGCTGGCCAATTCCAGAGCTTTCCCCGAGGCGCTGGATGCGGCGAGATCCAAACGAGGGGATAAGCATGTATGAGCTTCTGGCTGATGGTTTTCGGACGTGGGTTCGAATCCCACCGCCTCCACCAATTATCAATAAATATTTTCCTCGTAACGCATGAGAGAGTGGGTCCACATCCCGCTCTCTTCTTTTTTAATCCCATGCGATTCAGAACAAACGCTGCTCCGCTCTCAAGAGGCAATAACAATAAGGAGGCACGATGGAAGGAAAGCGCGTTCAAGACAGCGCCGTCACGATCGCCCAGGTAATGATCCCCCAGGACACAAACCCCGCCGGGAATGTCCATGGAGGGGTTATCGTAAAATTGATCGACACGGCGGCCGGCGTGGTTGCCAGCCGGCATGCCCGCTCGAATGTCGTCACCGCCTCTATCGACCGGCTGGATTTCCACCATCCGGTGTTCATCGGGGACCTGCTCTTTTTGAAGGCAAGTTTGAACTTGGTGGGCAGGACATCCATGGAGATCGGCGTCCGGGTGGAGGCGGAAAACCTGATCACCGGCGAGGTACGGCACACGGCCTCGGCGTACCTGACTTATGTAGCACTTGATGAGCAAGGCCATCCCCGTGAAGCTCCGCAGCTGGTTCTTGAAACCGAGGAAGACCGCCGCCGGAATCGCGACGCGAAGACACGGAAGAACCTCCGGCTTGCTGAGAGAAAGCGGGAGAAAGAATGCCAGACCGATCCCGGGAGCTGTAACGGTGGAGACAGGAAGCAGTAGACAGAAGTCAGGGGACAGGAGCCAGTAGTCAGGAGACAGTAGTCTGTAGACAGGGGCGGGGAAGAGAGATCAGACGACAGACAACAGACGACAGACAACAGACAGAAAACAGTAGACAGTAGTCAGGAGAAGGATAACAGATTACAGACAAAGACGACAGCAATCAGTTATCAGGCATCCGGCATCTGGAATCGGGCATCCGGTAAATGTGAAGATGCTATCTGAGCCCGCTGAGCTGCACGACGACCTTGCGTGAACGGGCGCGGGTATCGAAATCGATATAGATAATCTGCTGCCAGGTGCCGAGCATGAGCCGGCCATCGACAAAGGGAACGACCAGGGAACACCCAATTAAGGAAGCCTTTACATGGGAGGAGCCGTTGTCGTCGCCCCAGGTGTTGTGGTGCTCATAATGCTGACCATAGGGCGCGAGCATGTTGAACACCTTCGGGAGGTCTGTTTTCACGAGGCCGGGTTCGTATTCTACCGTGGTTATGCTTGCTGTTGATCCGACGGCAAAAACGGTTGCAGAGCCTTCCCGGAAGCCCGACGGTGACAGGATACCCTGGACCCTTTCGGTTATGTCGATGATGTCGGTGTTGCCTTTTGTTTTAATGTGTATATATTCTGTGGCGATTTCCAAATGAGGCCTCCTCAAAAGTATCGAAACATATTCTACAAGAGATTGCACGTCCCTGGCAAGCGATTGTTGTCAATCTGCGCCCATATGATATAATGAATACAAGTAAACCTTCACATTCGATCTCTTTCCGAGCAGCGATCAAGGGTCAGTCCCGTGCCTATTCGTTCTGATGAGAACGCCGATGATCTTGCATTTCTCCGGGACGAGGTAAAACGTCTCCGGCAGTCGCTGAACCGCATGACCCCGGGCATCGATCTCCTCTTGAAACGCCGGGGCTTCCAGATATATAAGAAAGAGCCCGCTGCAGATCTCGTGCTGCCGGCGCGGGAGTATATCGATGAATATTACGGAATGATGCATAGATACTCATTCCGCATCTTCCTGCGGGACGTGATCAAGCACCAGGATGCATTTTCCAGCGCAGAGGTCGAAAAATACGCGAGCAACGAAGTCACGCAGAACTACCTGTCCACCGTGTCCAGAATCGGTCTTGTTGAGCGGAGTGGCAATGAATATCGTTTGAAGAAAAGGCCGGTCAGGAGCTTTGGAGTGACACTGGAGTGGTATGTTGCCGAGATATTCAAAAGAGAATTCGGCGCAGAGGTGGTGTGGGGCGTCAAGTTCCGTCGGCCGTCGGTCGGTGGCGATTATGACGTGATCGCGAAGTTTGATTCTTCGCTTTTGTATGCGGAGGTGAAGTCGTCTCCTCCCAAGCAGATCTACGACAGTGAAATAAAGGCGTTTCTCGACAGAACATCGGACCTCTCGCCGGAAATCGCCGTTTTTTTCATGGACACGGAACTCAGGATGAAGGACAAAATCGTGCCCCTGTTCGAGGAGGAGCTGAAGCGAAGGTCCAACGATCCTCCGGAGGTTGAACGCATGGAACGAGAGCTTTTTCATATTCAGAAGCGGATATTCATCGTAAATACCAAGGAGAGCATCCTCCGGAACATGGAGGAGGTGTTCAGCTGGTACTACCGGAAGTGATCATTCTTTTATAGTAAAATACGTTACCGACCAAGATCTTTAATTTTGGGTCAAGTTTTTGAGTCAGCCACCCTAACGAAAAGCAAGACTTTTTTTTGACAGGATTACAGGATACAGTCCGATGAAAGTCTATAATTTTTTATCCAGTCCATCCTGATATCCTGTCTGAGCGGACGGTTTTATTTCATCAGGAAAGGAAAGGCGCGATGCTCCTCTGGTTCGGTTTTCTGGCGTGCACATGCGTCATCGTTGTTTCCGGCTCCCGGCTCTCGAGGTATGGAGATATCATCGCCGAAAAGACGGGCCTCGGACGGACCTGGATCGGCGTTGTGCTGATGGCCACGGTCACCTCCCTCCCGGAGTTGGTCACCGGATTGAGCTCCGTCACCTATGCCGGGACTCCCGACATCGCCGTCGGCGATGTTCTCGGCAGCTGCGTGTTCAATATGCTCATCCTCGTTCTCCTCGACGCCGTCTACCGGGTCAAGCCGATCTCCGCGAAGGCCCACCAGGGAAATGTCCTTTCCGCCGGCTTCGGTATACTCCTCCTCGGGCTGGTCGGCATAAGCATCTTTGTCTGCAACGCCCTGCCGGTACTGGGCTGGATCGGGGTATACAGTTTTATCTTCATGGGGATTTTTTTTCTCGCCATGCGCATGGTTTTCCAGTATGAGAAAAAGCAGCGCTCCGCGTACATGAAGGAAGTGGCGGAGGAGCCCAAGTATGCGCATATAACGGCGGCAAAAGCCGCCCGCAACTATGGATTCCATGCCGCTGTCGTGATCATGGCGGCCATTTTCCTGCCCTCCATCGGGGAAGGGATCGCAGAAACAACAGGATTGGGCCAGACTTTCGTCGGTACCCTGTTCATCGCCCTGTCCACGTCTCTTCCCGAGGTCGTTGTGTCTCTGGCTGCAGTGCGGATGGACGCCGTTGACCTTGCCATCGGGAATCTCTTCGGGAGCAATATGTTCAATATATTGATTCTCGCCGTCGACGACATCTTCTTCACGGCCGGACCGCTCCTTTCATCGGCAAATCCCAACCACCTCATATCCGCTCTTTCGGCCATGGCAATGACGTCTGTCGCGATCATCGGCCTTACCTACCGCTCAGACAAGAAACGGCTGCTGGGGTGGGATTCCGCCGGGCTCGTTCTACTGTATATCGTCAATCTCGTCCTGTTGTATGTGCAAAGAGAGCCTTGACAGCGTTCCTCCGTCTCTGGTACTCTCTACCGTTGGAGATCCCGCCGAAGACAATGGTGCCCTGGGGCGAGCGAGGACCTGAAGATGGAAGGCAGCAGGGTTTTTAAATTTACTCTTGCGAAGGAGAAGCATGGGCTGGCATCAAAAGCATATCGATACGGTCCTTGGGGACCTTAAGACATCCCGACAGGGCCTGTCTGCCGAGGAAGTCGAACAGCGGCTCCAGGAGTACGGACCGAATGAGTTGCAGGAAAAGAAGAAGAAGACCCTCTTCAGGATGTTCCTCGACCAGTTTACGGATTTCATGATCCTGGTGCTGATCGGCGCAGCGATCATTTCGGGTGTGATCGGGGAAGCGAAGGATACCATCGCCATTGTCGTGATCGTGGTGCTGAACGCGGTGCTCGGTTTCAGCCAGGAGTACCGGGCCGAGAAGGCCATGGCAGCGCTCAAGAAGATGGCATCGTCGCTCGCCACGGTCATCCGGGCCGATATTCCGCAGACCTTCCCGGCCCTTCAGCTTGTTCCCGGCGATGTTGTCATCCTCGAGGCGGGGAATGTGGTTCCCGCGGACATCCGGCTTATGGATGCAGCCCATTTGAAAGTGGAAGAGGCTGCATTGACCGGGGAATCGATGCCCGTAGAGAAGCAGATCAAGGAGCTTCACGACGAGTTTCTGCCGCTGGGAGACCGAAAAAATATGGCCTACCGGGGCACGTACGTCACCTATGGACGGGGTGCTGGTGTTGTTGTCGCCACGGGCATGAAAACGGAAATCGGCAAGATAGCCACGATGATCCAGGAAGAAGAGGAGGTGAAAACGCCTCTTCAGAAAAGGCTCACGAAGTTCGGGCAGCAGCTCGCCCTGGCTGTTCTGGCCATATGCGCCATCGTGTTCGGCATGGGCCTCCTGCGGGACGAGCCCCCGCTGCTCATGCTTCTGACGGCCATATCCCTCGCCGTCGCGGCGATTCCCGAGGCCCTCCCTGCCGTCGTGACCATATCCCTCGCCATCGGCGCGAAGAAGATGGTCAAGCAGAACGCCCTGATACGAAAACTGCCCGCCGTCGAGACGCTTGGTTCCGTTACCTACATTTGTTCGGATAAAACCGGGACGCTCACGATAAACAGGATGACGGTGGAGGAGGTCTATGCCGACGGCCGCCTGGTACCGGGCGAGGACCTGAGGATGGAAGGCAGCGGGCAGGCGCAGGGCCCGGGACTGCTTGCCGACAACCGGGCATTCAAGACCCTCATGACCGCACTGGCGCTCTCGAACGATGCCCAGACCGACGCAGCAGGCGCCGCACTCGGAGACCCGACGGAGGTCGCGCTGCTCTTGATCGCAAAGGAAGCGGGGTTTGATAAAAAAAAGCTTGAAGAACGGTTCCCCCGCG
>DMKB01000262.1 GCA_003454665.1 Nitrospiraceae bacterium
GTCATGAAAGGCACGCGCGCCGTCGGCAATGCCCGAACGGATGTCATGCTGGCGCAGGCCGACGCGAAAAAACTCCGGAACCTGAGCGGCAAGGGGGATTTCCTCCAGTACTGCCGGGTCATCATTGTGTATTAGACGGAATAATGTGGCGTAGGGAAGAGTGACATTGCTTTGCATAACACTATTGTTCAGGAGGTCTGTATGGTTCTGAAAAGGGCTGTCGTGGCAGTGGTCTACCTTATCCTGGTCGGTGGATGTGCCGGGAAGGATGTACCAGAGGAACTTATTCGGATCACCGGGCCGAAGTACCGGATTGCCGTGGTGGAATTTCGGGACGAGTTCTCCGGAGTGGGCAGTACGGCAGCTGGCACGGGAAGTGCACACCGTGATTTCGTGAACTCATATATTAATCTGTTGAACAAGGCAGTCCGGCAGGGGGGCGACAAAGGCGGCGCCAGGACCGTCGGCGCAGGCGCCGCAAAAATGCTCGAAACAGCCCTGGTCAAATCCAACAATTTCGCCGTATTTACCCGGCGCGAGCTGGACAAGGTCCTGAAAGAACAAGCCCTCGGCAAGACCGGCATGGTCACGCCCCAGTCCGCAGCAAAAGCCGGCAACCTGCTCGGCGTGAACGCCATCGTGATCGGTACGGTGACGGAATTCGGTGAAAAAAAATCGGGGACACAGGTAAGCGGTCGGGCCATGCGCGCACTTACCAAGCATGAACGTGACCGGGGCAAGGGATGGGCAGTGCTCCTCGGTGCCGGCTCCCTGGGGTTCTCGAAGGCTTCGGCCAGAGTGGTGATTGACGTCCAGCTGATTGATACGACGACGGGACGGATTATCCTCGCGGAAAGTTCGGAAGGTGTCGAGTCCAGTCTTGGCGTATCCGTTGCCGGGATCAGTACGGGAAGTTCGATCGACGATACGAAGGTGGGCAAAGCGCTCAGAAAGTCGATTCACAGGCTCGTTAATGCCTTCAGCAGAGAGATGGCAAAGACGCCCTGGAGCGGAAAAATCATCAAGGTACGGGGCCGAAATATCTATGTCAACGCCGGGTTGACGTCCAACATCAAGGCCGGGTCCTTATTCGACGTCTACCGGAAGGGTGAGGAGCTGATCGACCCGGGAACGGGGGAGTCACTCGGGTTTGAGGAGTCCCTTGCCGGGGAGGCGCAGGCGGTGCAGATCATGAACCGCGCAAGCAAGGCCGTCGTAAAATCTGGGAAAGGGTTCAGGAGGGGCGATATCGTGCGGCTCAAAGCGGAACCCGAGCCGCCTCCGGTGCCTGCTCTCGGGAAAAAGTAGAAGGGGAATGACTATGGTAAGACAATATCGCTGTTTCGTTTTCACCGTTGCTTTTGTCGTCCTGCTTTCTTTTCACGCTTATGCAGGGCGGACCGTTCGCAATGATGCTACGGTGACCATGATCCACGGCGCGGCGTACGCGCACACGACGGGGGCAAAAGCTGCAGTCCCTATCAAGAAGAACGATAGGCTTTCGAAGGACCAGGAAGTACGGGTGGGCAAGAAGTCCCGGATTGAGATCCGCTTTCCCGACGGGACCATGATGAGGCTTGCGGAAAACTCCCGAATTCATCTGAGCGAAATAACGTACGACAAGAAACAGGGCAGCAAGAAACTGAAGGTAGACCTCCTTCTCGGAAAGCTCTGGGCGAACGTCCGGAGGCTTCTGACGCCTGATTCGGCCGTCGAGGTAAAAACCGCGAATGCCGTCGCCGGTGTTCGGGGGACCGTATACCGGGTGAATGTTGACGAAGATACGAGCGCCATGGTCAAGGTCTATGAAGGATCAGTCTTTGTTGCAGGAAGACCGCAGCAGATTTCGAAGACCGCGTCCGAGGTATCAGGTCCGGTTCCCGTACCAGGACCCCATGAGGTGCCCCCGCCGCATCACGAAGTAACGCGGGAAGAGTGGGAGGTCATTGTTCAATCCATGCAGCAGATCTCCATTTCGCCTCAGGGTGTCGCTTCAAAGCCGCAGACATTTTCTCCGGCCGATGACGCCGACGACTGGGTACAGTGGAACCAGGGAAGGGACAAAGGGCTCGCGTTTTAACAAGATACCCGACGCGTACCTGTATCTTTCGAAAAAAACAGCCGCCCCGATGCTTTTCGGGGTGGCTGTTTTTGTGCATGCCGCGCGACGCCCATTTTTATTCTAAGGTAAAAAAATCA
Organism: Nitrospiraceae bacterium; assembly: GCA_003454665.1. Lineage (GTDB taxonomy): Bacteria > Nitrospirota > UBA9217 > UBA9217 > UBA9217 > UBA9217. Next base: position 2,200 of record DMKB01000262.1, read on the forward strand.
CCGGTCATTAAAGAAAGCCTTGACAGGGTATCGGGCACGTGGTATAACTCATCATATTGATTTCGATTATCAATATCACCCTATGCGAAAACCGGCAGCACAACAGCTCCAGGACTACCTGGCAGGGCAAGGTCTCAAGTCCACCCACCAGCGGGACGAGATCCTTGCCGTCTTTGTGTCGGCGGGACGGCACCTGAGCGTGGAAGAGCTGTACGAGCTGATGAAAAAGGAACATCCCCGCATAGGCTATGCAACAGTCTACCGGACAATGAAACTCTTCGCCCAGGCAGGTCTTGCGGAGGAGCTGCGCTTTGACGACGGCTTCACCCGGTATGAGTACAAGGCCTCGGACGGCCACCACGATCACCTGATCTGCACGCGCTGCGGGAGGATTATCGAATTCGAAAACGACCGTATCGAGGAGCTTCAGGAGAGCGTGGCGAAGAAGAACCGGTTCCTGGCACAGAGCCATAAGTTGGAAATATACGGGCTCTGCGGTGATTGCCGAGGAAAAAGAGCGAAAAAGGAATAGGCAAAGGGATTAGGTCGTTCTCTCCGGGCATTGACCAGGAGTTGTGCTTCCGTTGCGGTAATAAGATGTTCCCCGCTATTTTTGTTCTTATGAGATTTTGGAGACGAGTACATGCATAATCACGATGGGGCGGATGATTCCACCCAGCGGCGCGACCTGAACCGGGTGCTCCTCCTCGGTAATCCGAATGTGGGCAAGAGCG
>DMKB01000076.1 GCA_003454665.1 Nitrospiraceae bacterium
GACCGTCATTCCGGCATTCGAACGCCCTGAAGCGGAGGTGCTCCAGGTGTACCGCACGGCGCTTTCGAACAGGCGCGTACAGAGAGCCTTCGATTCAGACATGAACCTCGTCTATATCCTTCCGGGAGATTTTTTTCTGACGGCTATCCTTACGGAAGAGCCGAGAAAATTTTCGAAGGACATCATCGAACTGTTTCCTGAAGTGCTCGAATGGCACCAGCATAAATTCGGGGGGACGATCGGTGATTTCTTCAAAATATTCTACAACTTCGTAGACACCCATGGCGCCAGAGAAACGGACTATGACGTGGAACGGCTTATTTTCGTCTCGGCTAAAACCCGGAAGGGCAAGACCGTCGGGCAGAAGGATGTCCTCGACATCGGTCTCGTACGATCGGCAGCGCTCCTCGTCGACATAGATGCCGATACGCGCAAGGTGCTCGCTGTCAAAAAACTTACGGGGCTCCATAAATGGGGCACGATCCCCATGCCCGTTTTTTGAGCACAAACAAGAACGATTACATTTTTTTATTGACATGTTGAGGCTGCGAACTTATACTTATCCGTGTACGTTTCATTTATTATGCAGCGGAGTTCCACTGTCCAGTGTAGAACTCCCTGCATGTTCTGAATATTTCCTTTTGATTTTCGATATTCTGATGAATACTGTTTGCGTCGGGAGGCAGCGAATGACGCTCCTATGAGCATTTTTTTACCTTTCCTGCCAGGAAACTGGGATGATCACAAAAAAATGTTTTTTGAATGCTGAAGGAGGGCAACAGCGATGAAAAAGATGGAACGGGGTATTCATGAACTGTACGACGAAGATCCGGTAAAAGCCGATCTTGAACTTTGGGGGAGAACAGCCGATCCCGTAACGAGAAGGGGCTTTCTCAAAAAGAGCGGTCTGGCCACCCTCGGCGCCTTCCTCGGCGCCCATATCCCCTTTTCCGACCTCATGCCCGCAGGCCTGATCCCCGCTTCCCTGGCCTATGCAGCAGAACCATTCGAGATTCCCGGCAAGGCCACCGGGGCGCTCACGATCATAAACGACCGGCCCCTCAATGCCGAAGCCCTGCCGCACTTTCTCGATGATGACGTCACTCCCCAGAAATACCTGTTCATCAGGAACAACGGGATCGCGCCGAAGCAATCGGCCATCGACCTGAAGGCCTGGACCCTCTCGATCGAGGGCGAATCCATCGTAAAGCCCGCGACCTTTACGATCGACGAATTAAAAACCAAATTCAAGAACTATACCTACCAGATCCAGATCGAATGCGGAGGAAACGGGAGAAGTGAATACTACCCGCCCGCCAAGGGCAACCAGTGGACGCTCGGCGCCATCGGCTGTCCCGAATGGACCGGCGTGCGACTGAGAGACGTGCTGAACTCCTGCGGACTGAAAGAGGACGCCGTGTATACCGGGTATTACGGCGCCGATACGCACATTAGCGGCAATCCCGACAAGGTCGTGATTTCCCGCGGCGCGCCGATCGAGAAGGCAATGGAAAAAGAGTCCCTCATTGCCTGGGCGGCGAACGGCGAAGACCTGCACATCATGAACGGCTATCCGCTCCGGCTGATTACCGGGGGCTGGCCGGCATCCACGTCGGGCAAATGGCTCAAAAAGATCGTGGTCAGGAACAAGATCCACGACGGCCCCAAGATGACGGGCTACTCCTACCGTGTCCCCTGCGCGCCCGTGGCAGCCGGGGAAAAGGTAGCAAAAAAAGACATGTGCATCATCGAGTCCATGCCGGTCAAGTCCCTCATTACCTATCCCAAGAACGGGATCAAGGCGAAGCACGGCCAACCCTTCCTGGTGCGCGGCCATGCCTGGGCAGGAGACCTGAAGGTAAAGAAGATGCACGTATCGATCGACTACGGCGCCACGTGGATGAAGTGCGACCTCAAGGGCCCCCGGAACCGGCTGGCCTGGCAGCGATGGAACGCCGAGATCATGTTCCCCCAGAAGGGCTATTACGAGGTCTGGGCACGTGCCACTGACGCCGACGGGAAGGCGCAGCCCATGGTGGTTCCGGGCTGGAATCCCAAGGGTTACCTGAACAACGCATGCCACCGGATCGCGGTCAGGGTCGTATAAGGAGCATGAAAATGAAAAAACTGATACTCCTCACGGCGCTCTGCGCCCTTCTGGTGTCCGTCGCTGCGGCGGTCGTGACGGCTGCGGCGAAAAACGACAAACAAACAGGGCTGGCCATCGACAAGGGATTCGAGACGGTGAAGATGCACTGTACGCCCTGCCATTCCGCGAAGCTCATTACCCAGAACAGGATGGACAGGCAGAAGTGGCTCGAGACCATCCGGTGGATGCAGGAGACCCAGGGGCTGTGGCAGTTGCCTCCCAAAACAGAAAAGGAAATACTCGACTACCTTGAAAAGAACTATGCGCCACTGAAGCGCTTCCGGCGGGCACCGCTGGATACGAAGTGGGAAGAATAAGGAAAGACTACTGACGTTCTCTGCACGTTCACAAGCCCCGGCTGTCGTCTGTCGGGGCTTTTTTATTTCATCAACAGGTCTTCTAAGACTGCCGCCCTTTAACGAAGCTGCCGAATTGTTTATCCACCTTCATGATGTGATCGACGATCCAGTCGACGACCATCTTGTTGGTGTCTACCGAAAGCTCGTAGGACACCCCCCTGACCCGCGGCGCTGAAGCTTCCCGCTTTATCTCGGCAAGGTTCGCCAGGTACGTTGCATGGCGTTTCCGGTGCTCCGCCAGGTCAGCGTAGCCCGCCGACTCCATATTGCGCTCTTCGTCGCCAAAGTGGGTCCGCGCATAGTCCTCGAGGAACGCGATGGTACTGTCGACCTCTTCCTTGCACCGCTGCTCCTTGATGGCAACAAGCAGGTTGTTGATGCGCCTGAACAATTCCCTGTGCTGCTCATCGATATCCGCCACGCCTACAGCCAGGTCCTGCGTCCATTCCATGACCTACACCCTCCGAACGATGAATACGGTCCTTGATTTTGCACCGGGAAATATATTATACTGAAATCACCTTCACCGAACAACGCCGCTCAAGGAGATCCGCATGAATGAAATAGCCCAATTGCCCTGGTGGCTGGTCATCGTGGCCTGCCTCACCCTCGGCCTCGCCCCCTTTGCCCCGCCGCATATCTGGGAAAAGCTCCAGATGCTCTCACAGGGCAAACTCGTGCGGCCCATCGACTGGTTCGACCTTGTCATGCACAGCATCCCCTGGTTCGTGCTGGTCCTCAAGATCGTCGCAACGCTCGTGAAAAAGAACTGACCGTCAGACAAACACAACAAAGGTAACCACAGAGCATTGAATCTGAAGCAAAAGCGTCTCTCGCAGAGCACGCAACGTTCGCCACGTTTTTAAAAACAATAATCCTGTTTTTCTCTGCGAGCTTTGCGTCTCTGCGAGAAAATTGTTTTTCCGGTTTTTTTCGGGGGATCAAAAACGAGACTCAAATGCTAAGATGATGCGAAGTAACTATTATTACTCATCACGTCAC